>NZ_JBNCKS010000001.1:75204-271867 GCF_049841635.1 Micromonospora sp. DT44
GTGATATGCGTCCCGCGCCATCTGATGGTCGCTCATGCCCGCCTCTTTCAGCAGCGTGATGACCGCCTGGGTTGCCTCCACATTCGCCACGGTTGTGGCGGGGTCCTGTTCGCCGTACGGCTTGGAGTCGGTGTAGACCCCGCCGCGCAGCGCCCCCGCCAGTTTGTTGAACAGGTCCCAGGGCAGGTTGCTTCGGCTGGCCCGCATCGGGCGGAGCCGGAGGGAGGTGTTGGCCAGATCGTCGGCGGTTGCTGTCAGGACGAGACGGGCCGCAAACGAACTCTCGACGACCTCGCCGAGGCTCTGGATTGCCGTGCGGCGTGCGTCGCCGAAGTCCGGATGCTGCGTACCCAGCCTTCTGGCTTCGTTCAGCTCCGTGGCGGCGTCCTGCTGGATGCGCAAGAAGCCCTTGATCCAGTGGATCGCATCCGTCGTGATCCTCGTCTGGTTGGTTATGATTTGCACGCTCTGCTCAGACGAAATGCCGGCTGGACCCCACCGCTGCTTGACGATGTCGAGTAAGGCGTTGCTCGTCTCCATCGCGAGGACCGCGCGGCCAATCCCCGCGATGCTCCTCAGCAGTTGGTCCGCAAGGCCGTCCAGTTGATTTTCGCTGGGGGTGGGCTGCTCCAAGAGTGGCGTGGCGTCTTCCACCAGTCGTTCTACGTCGTTGAACCGAGCGAGCGCCTCCCGGCCGAGGTGTACGGCCGGCTCCACCAGCGCGCTCGCGGGTATGTTGTCCAAGAGGCGAAGCATTGCTTTTTGGGGACTGATGTCGGGGTTGCGTGCTCGGGTGTCGATGATGTTTCCCGCGTTGTCGTACAGGTGCCGGTTGTGGTTGGGCTGCTGCTCCCATGGTGCCACTGGTAGGTCTCCCGGTTAGGTGTTCTGTTCGGGTGCGGGGTACTACGGCGGGGCCCGGGGGGTGGTTCAACGGCGGCGCTGTCCGGCGTGAAGGTCCGCACCGTCAACTTCTGGATGTTCGTCAACATGGGCTTCCTCGCGGCCGTGGCGGGCGTCATCTACTCGTCGCGGTCCAACGGCGCGCAGCCCGCGGCCGGCAACATGTTCGAGCTGGACGCGATCGCGGCGGCCTTCATCGGCGGCGCGGCGGTCACCGGCGGCGTGGGCACCGTGGTCGGCGCGATGGTCGGTGGTCTGATCATGGCGGTGATGAGCAACGGCATGCAGCTCATGGGCGTCGACCAGTCGACGCAGTCGGTGGTGAAGGGGCTCGTCCTGCTCGTCGCCGTCGCGTTCGACGTCTACAACAAGCGCCGGGCGGCCGGCACCCGCTGACGCACCAACGGCACGTACGTGTGCCCCTGCCCCTACCGGGGGCGGGGGCACATGTCGCTCGGCCGCCCGGATGCCGAAACCCGCGCACACGTCAGGTGCGCGCCGACGCCGTCATCGCCGGTGCGGTCGCGGCGGGGGCGTGGTGGCACGGTGGTTGCTGGTCGTGGCCACGTCGGTGGTGCCCTGGCCCGGCCGGTTGCCGATCGACAGGCTGGCCGCGAGCCGCGACCGGGAGTTCTCGGGGTAGAAGTCGACGGCCGGGAATACCTCGCCTCGGTGCTGCTGCCGGGCGTGATACGCCTGCCGCGCCATCTGATGGTCGCTCATGCCCGCCTCGTTCAGCAGCGTGATGACCGCCTGGGTTACCTCCGCGTTCTTCTGCGTGGTGGAGGGGTGTTGTGCGCCGTACGGTTTGGAGTCGGTGTAGACCCCGCCGCGCAGCGCCCCCGCCAGTTTGTTGACCAGGTCCTCAGGCAGGTTGCTTCGGCTGGCCGGCAGCGGGCCGAGCCGGCCGGACGTGTTGGCCACATCCTCGGCGTTTGCTCTCAGGATGAGACGGGCGCCAAACGAACCCACGACGATCTCGCCGAGGCTCTGGATTGCCGCGTGGTGTGCCTCGCCGAAGCCCGGATGCTGCAAACCCAACCTTCTGGCCTCACTGAGCGCCGTGGCGGCGTCCCGCTGGAGGCGCAAGAAGATCTTGATCGAGTCAATCGCATTCGTCGTGGTCCTCGTCTGGTTCCTGATGATCTGCACGTTTTGCGCTGTCGAGGTGCCGGCTGGGCCCCACCGCTGCTTGACCATGTCGAGTAAGGCGATGGTCGTCTCCATCGCAAGGACCGCCCGATCGATCCCCGCGATGCTCCTTCCCAGTTGGTCCGCAAGGCCTTCCAATAGATTTCCGCTGGGGACGGGCTGCTCCAGAAGTGGCGTGGCGTCTTCCACCAGTCGTTCTACGCTGTTGAACTGAGCAAGGGCCTCCTGGCCGAGGTGTACGGCCGACTCCACCAGCGCGCTCGCGGGCAGATTCTCCCAGACACCAACCATTGCTTCTCGGGGGCTGACGTCGGGGTTGCGTGCTCGGGTGCCGACGACATCTCCGGCCTCGTTGTACAGGCGCCAGTTCTGGTCGGGCTGCTGTTCCCACGGTGCCACTGATAGACCTCCCGGTTCGATGCCCTGATCGGTACGGGTACTACGGCGGGGTCCGGGGGCGGTTCAAGCGGCTCTTCGAGTTTCTGGGGCCTGTTCGCCGGCGCGGCGGAGGATCCCGCTGCGCCGCGAACGGCGCAGCGGGATCAGGCCGTCAGTGGCAGTTGCCGGTGCCGCTGTCGGAGTAGGTCTGGCCGGCAACCGGCACGAACTGCCAGTCGTAGCTGCCGGAGTGCAGGGTGAACTTCAGGACCCCCCAGGCGGAGCTGTTGCGCGCCTCGCTGTTGGGTTGGATGGTGCCGAAGCCGTAGTGGTCCGCACCGCCCATGCCGGCGACGAAGCTACGCATGCCCCGGCTGGCGTCGTAGCTCCCGGACGGGTTCATCGGGCCGAACCGCTCGTACACGTGGTTGTGGCCCCACACCACGACGTCGGCGTTGTAGTCGTAGAGCGCCTGGTACAGCGGGCGCGTCGACGTGGACGGCGAGTGGTCGGCGCTGGACGTGAAGAGCGGGTGGTGCCAGTACGCGATCGTGCACGGCTTGCTGCTGGCCGCGAGGTCGGCACGCAGCCACTGCTCCTGGGCGGAGCCGGCCGACATGCTGATGTTCGAGTTCAGCGACACGACGTGCCAGTTGCCGAGGTCGTAGGAGTAGTAGCCCCGGCCGCTCGGGCCAGCGGTCGTACCGAAGTAGTTGTAGTAGCCGGTGGCACCCGACGTGTTGTAGTCGTGGTTGCCCGGCGACGGGCGGGTGCGGCTCTTGTGCCGGCCCCAGGTGGGCTCGTAGTAGCTGGCGAACTGCGACGCGGTGCCGCTGTCGTAGACGTTGTCGCCGGTCGTGAAGACGGTGCCGGAGATGTTGTCGAGGAGCGCGGCGGTGGCCGTGTCGCCGGAGCCGGAGGTGGCGATGTCGCCGGCGCCGACGAGGACCGGGTCACCGGACGGCGGCGTCGTGGTCCCGGTCGTGACCACCAGCTGCGGTGCGTCGCCGCCACTCTCGCGGGTGTCGTAGTACGCGCCGTCGCCGCTGGTCGAGGTGGCGCCGAAGCTGTACGTGCCGTTGCCGGTGACCGCGGAGGTGACGTCGACCTCGTACCAGGTGTTGCCGGAGACCGCGCCGAGCGTCCCGAGGGTGGCCCCGTCGATGGCCGGCTGGTTGTTCCAGGTGGTGCCGGTCTCCGACCAGGTGGTGCTGGACATCCTCCGGAACGTGCCGCCGGCGTCGCTGCCGTTGTTGCCGCTGATCGTGCGCAACCGCAACTTGGCGCTGGTCACCGTGCCGCTGACGCCGCTCACCGTGAAGCGCAGGAACATGCGCCGCGCGGGCGAGTTGTCGACCACGACCTGCGTGGACGTGCCGTAGTTGGTGGATGCCGTGTCGCTCTGGACGTAGGTGTCGGCGACCGGCGTGAACGTCACGCTCGCCGCGGAGGCCGTGCCCGAGCCGGTCAGGACGACGGCGGCGGTGGCGGCGACGAGCACCGCGACCGTACCGACCGTCACCGGCGGGCGGGCGATTCGAATGTCCATCCAGGACCCCTTCGTTGCGGGTGTAGAGCGCAAGGAACGTAGGAAGGTCGATGAACCGGCGCACTGCCGCCAGGTGAACAGTACGCTCAGACAGCGAAACATCTCGATGTTCGTCCGATGTTCACCCACCGCACGCCTGCCCGCAGCCCGTGCTCTCTTGTGGCCCTTCGCACCCGATCGTCACGATGGCTGACCGTCGCCCACCGATGTCCAGGAGATGCGCGTGTACCTGTCGACCGTCTCCCGTCCGGTCGCCGACCCACCCGGGCCGCGCCGCCGCCGGTTCGCCCTGGTCAGCGGCAACGTGGTCGCGCTCGGCACGGTCAGCCTGATCACCGACGTCTCGGCCGAGATGGTGGCCGCCGTCCTCCCGCTCTACCTGGTGCTGGGCCTGCAACTCAGCCCGGTGGCCTTCGGTGTGCTCGACGGAGTACACACCGGCGCGACCGCGCTGCTGCGGGTCGTCGGCGGCTTCGTCGCCGACCGGTTCCGGAGACGCAAACTCGTCGCCGGTGTCGGCTATGCGCTCTCGGCGGTCGCCAAGCTCGGCCTGTTGCTCGCCGGCCGGTCGGTCCCCGCCATCGGCGCGGTCATCGCCGTCGACCGGCTCGGCAAGGGCGTGCGCAGCGCACCCCGGGACGCGCTGATCACGCTCTCCACCCCGCCCGAGGCGCTGGGTCGGGCGTTCGGGGTGCACCGGGCCATGGACAGCGTCGGCGCGTTCCTCGGGCCGCTCGCCGCGTTCGCCGTCCTGCTGGCCGTCGGGCAGTCGTACGACGCGGTCTTCGTCACCAGCTTCTGCGTCGCCGCCCTGGCGCTCGTCGTGCTCGTGCTGTTCGTCCGGGAGCGCCCGAACCGCGAGCCCGCCGACAAGCCGGACGAGCCCCGGGTCTCCGTCGGCGAGGCGTGGGGCCTGCTGCGCAGCCGGCCGGCCCGTCGGCTGCTGCTGGCGGCGACGATGCTCGGCCTGGCCACCATCGGCGACGGCTTCGTCTATCTGGTGCTGCAACGCCGCGAGGACCTGGGCCTGCGGTGGTTCCCGCTGCTGGCGGTGGGCACCAGCCTCGCGTACCTGCTGCTCGCCGCCCCGCTCGGTGTCCTGGCCGACCGGGTCGGGAGGCTGCCGGTCGTGGTGGGCGGCTACCTCGCCCTCGGCGCGACCTACCTGCTGCTGGCCGGGCCGTTGCACGGCTGGCCGGCGCTCGTGCTCACGCTGGCGCTCTACGGCACGTTCTACGCGGCCACCGACGGGGTGCTCATCGCGCTCGCCGGACCGGTGCTGCCGCCGCGGCTGCGGACCACCGGGATCGCGCTGGTGCAGACCGGGCAGGCGCTCGCGTACCTCGTCTCCTCGGTCCTGTTCGGTCTGGCCTGGCAGGCCTGGGGGCCGCAGACGGCGGTCCGGGCGGCGGCCGTGGCCGTCGCCGGTGTCCTGGTGGTCACCGTGCTCCTGCTGGCTTCCCCGTCCCGTCTGATCCCCCGGAAGGTGCCCTCGTGACCGCGATGTCGACCCGGGCCAAGCTCGGTGTGGTGGCCGCCTCGGCGGTGCTGTTGGCCAGCGGGGCCGTGGGCTACGCGGCCATCGCCGCCGAGCCGCCCCGGACCCCGCCACCGGCCGCCGCCGGGGACCAGGCGGTCACGCTGACGCCGGGCCCGCGCCTCCTGGCCGTCACCGACCGGTACGTCTCCAGCGTCGCCACCGCCGACCCCGCCGGGCCGCGTACCGTCTCGGGCCTGGAATGCCTGCGGGTGTACGCGGCGGCCGGCACCGGTGTCTGCCTCAAGCCGGATACCGCGTGGTCGTACCAGGTGGTGGTGCTCGACGCGGCGCTGAACCAGAAGCGGACGCTGAGCGTGCCGGGCCTGCCCAACCGGGCCCGGGTCTCGGCGTCGGGCCGGATGGTCTCCTGGACGACGTTCGTCGGGGGCGACTCCTACACGGCGAGCGGCTTCTCCACCCGCACCGGCATCCTCGACACGGTCACCGGGGCGACCGTCACGTCGCTGGAAGGGTTCGCCGTCACGCGGGACGGCAGCGCCTACCGCAGCCCGGACGTCAACTACTGGGGCGTCACCTTCACTGCCGACGACAACCGGTTCTACGCCACCATGTCGACCGGCGGGAAGCGCTACCTGGTACGCGGCGACGTGGCCGCCCGGACCGTGGAGACGCTGCGGGAGAACGTCGAGTGCCCGTCGCTGTCGCCCGACGGCACCCGGATCGCCTTCAAGCAGGCGATCGACGCGGACCCCAGGAAGGGCTGGCGGCTGTCTGTTCTCGACCTGGCCTCGGGGCGGATCGCCGCGACGGCGGAGACCGCCAGCGTGGACGACCAGGCGGCCTGGCTGGACGACGCGACGCTGGCCTACACGCTGCGCCAGAGTGAGGGCCGGCCCGACGTCTTCGGCGTCCCCGCCGACGGGTCTGGCCGGCCGAAACTGCTGATCCCCGGTGCCGAGTCACCGTCGCCGCTGACCTGACGACCTTAGGCCGCGCGGCGCGACACCTGACGGCCTTGACGCGGACAACGTCCCGTCATGTCGGCTTCCGCGCCACAGCCTTCGCCGTTCATCGACGGCCTCGAAGGTATTGACCATGACAAGGCTCAGTCGTCGCATATTCGTCCTCGGTGGACTCGCCGCCGCCGGCGCCGCGGTAACCCCCGGGCAGACTGCCCGCGCCGCGGCGCCGTACCCCTTCAAACTCGGTGTGGCGTCGGGTGATCCGGCCGCCGACAGCGTGGTCCTGTGGACCCGCCTGGCGCCGTCACCGCTCAACGCCGACGGGCAGGGCGGCATGGCCGACGCCGACGTGACGGTCGAGTGGCAGGTTTCCACCACGGACCGCTTCTCGTCGCTTGTCGCGTCCGGCTCGGTGGTCGCCCGGTACGCCGATGCCCACTCGGTGCACGTCGTCGCGGGTGGGCTGGCGGCCGACTCCGACTACTACTACCGATTCCGGGCCCAGGGGCAGATCTCCCCGGTGGGGCGTACCCGGACCGCACCGGCGGCGGGCACGTTCGGCCGCGACCTGGTCATGGCCGTCGCCTCCTGCGCGCACTACGAAGCCGGCTACTACACGGCGTACCGGCGGATGGCCGAGGAGAACCCGGGGCTGATCCTGCACCTGGGCGACTACATCTACGAGGGAGGCGTCAACACCTCGGCGGTGCGCCAGCACGTGGGCGCGGAGATCGTGTCGCTGGCCGACTACCGCCGCCGGTACGCCCTCTACAAGTCCGACCCGGACCTGCAGGCGGCGCACGCGGCGGCGCCCTGGCTGGTGGTGCCGGACGACCACGAGGTGGAGAACAACTACGCGAACATGGTCCGCGCCGACAGCAGCCCCACGCTGACCGCCGCCCAGTGGACCGCTCGCCGTACCGCCGCGTACCGCGCCTACTACGAGAACATGCCGCTGCGACCGGCCTCCGCGCCGAGCGGCAACAGCATCCCGCTCTACCGCCGCGTGCGGTGGGGGCAGCTCGCCACCTTCCACATGCTCGACACCCGGCAGTTCCGCGACGACCAGGCGTGCGGCGACGGCTGGAAGGTCTGCGCGGATGCCGACCTGGCCTCCCGGTCGCTGACCGGCGCGACTCAGGAGGCGTGGCTGCTCGACGGGCTGGCCCAGCACTACGGCACCTGGGACATCCTCGGCCAGCAGGTGTTCTTCGCCCGCCAGTTCGAGGCGAGCGGGGCGGCGAACATGGACGCCTGGGACGGCTACCGGGCGTCGCGCAGCCGCATCCAGACCGGCTGGCAGCAGCGCGGCGTGCGCAACCCGCTCGTCCTCACCGGCGACGTGCACAAGTCCTGGGCCAACGAGCTGAAGGCCGACTACGCCAACCCGTCGTCCGCCACGATCGGCACCGAGCTGGTCTGCACCTCGATCACCTCGACGGGCAACGGGACCGGCAGCACCACCATCCCGAACGCGGCGACCAACCCGCACCTGAAGTTCTACTCCGACCGGCGCGGCTACGTCCGTACCACGATCAGCCGCAGCCAGGTCCGCGCGGACTTCCGCGCGGTGAACACGGTGACCGAGCACGGCGCGGCAGCGTCGACGGTGCGCTCGTTCGTCATCCTCGACGGCCAGCCCGGCCTGCAGGCCGGGTAGAAGGAGCACACCGATGACCGCACTCACGACACTGCTCACCGCGTCCCTGTTGGTGCCGACCGCGCTGGCGCCCGCTCCGACCGCCATGACCGCCGACGCGATCACCTGGACCACCGCCAACAGCACGGCCACCGGCGACCAGGACCTGCCCGCCATCGCTATGAACCGCACCGGACAGGTCGCGGTGGCCTGGGAGGACGACCGGGACAGCACCGCGCCCGAGGACGACACCCACACCGAGATCTACCTGCGCCTGTTCCGCGACGGCACGCCCGGCTACGAGCTGAAGCTCTCGACCGGCGGCACCAGCGGGGCCGCCTGGCGACACATCAGCCCCGACGTGGGGCTCGACGACCGGGGCAACGCGGTGGTCGTCTGGGCCGCCGACGGTGACGGCAACGGCGTCTACAACATCCAGTACCGGGTGGTGTCCCCGGCCGGCGCGATCCTCGGTTCCGGGCAGGCCAACGCCAGCGACGCCGGCCAGCAGATCTGGCCGAAGGTGGCCGTCGACCCGGACGGCGCGCCCATCAGCGCGGCCGTCGGCTTCGCCGTCGTCTGGGAGGACGTGCAGGGAACCGCGCCGGCCACCGT
Source organism: Micromonospora sp. DT44 (assembly GCF_049841635.1). NCBI lineage: Bacteria > Bacillati > Actinomycetota > Actinomycetes > Micromonosporales > Micromonosporaceae > Micromonospora > Micromonospora sp. DT44. Next base: position 83,904 of record NZ_JBNCKS010000001.1, read on the forward strand.
CAAGGCCGCCGGCTTCACCGGCCCCACCACCAAGGGGTACGAGGTGACGGCCTCGCAGACGACCGGCAGCCACCACCGCCCCGACGTGGCGGTGTCCGCCTCCGGCGAGGCGCTGGTGGTCTGGGACGAGGACGCCGACGCGAACGGGTCGTACAACATCGGTCTGACCCGGTTGGCCCGCGCGAACGGCGCGGTGGTGCTGTCCCGGCGGACGGCCAACGCGCAGAGCGGCGGGCAGCAGCGGCGGGCATCGGTCGCGTCGACCTACTCCGGTGACTACGCCGTCGGTTGGGAGTCGGACCACACCGGCACGAAGGGCGTCTGGGCGCGCTCGTTCACCGCGGCCGGCGCGGCCCGCCACGACGAGGTCCAGGTGTCCACCGGGACCGGGGCCGTCGCTCCCGGCGTCGGCGTCGACGACGAGGGCAACGTCGTGGTGGGCTGGACGGTGTCCGGTGCCAACCCGGACGTCTGGGCGCGTGGCCTCAACCCGGACGGCAGCACCACGGGTCGGCTGGCGGCGCAGGCGTTGAGCCAGACCACGACCGGTCGCCAGGAAGACCTGGCCATCGCCGCGTCCCCGTGGGGCGAGGTGAGCCTCTGCTACACCGACGACAACGATGGCAACGGCTTCGACCAGGTGCTTGTCGGTCTCGGGGCGACGAACTCCACCTGGCTGATGACCGCCGAGGAGTTGCGCCAGCGCAGATTGGCAGGAGCAACTCGGGTTCCATAAAACCGAGTGGATCACGCCGTCGCCGGTGTGCCGAAGAGCAGGTCGAGCTGGGCGTCCAGTGCGTCCAGCGCCTGCTCGGCGGTGTACTGCCCACCCAGCAGGTAGACGCCGAGCCCTTCCATCAGCGCCAGCAGGCCGGCTGCGGCGGACACGTCGTTGGTGGGCAGGACGCTGGCGACGAAGGCGGTGAGCTGCGCGGTGCCCTCGCGCAGGCCGGTCGCGGCCGTCGGGCGCACCGCCGTGTAGGCGAGGAACGCCAGCGCTACCCGACCGTCGTCGCGGGTGTGCGCGTCGAGCGGCAGGAGCGCGGCGATGATCGTACGCAGCAGCAGCCGGGGCGCCGGGGCCTCGCCGAGTCGCGCGACCGCCTCGGTGACCCGGATCTGGCTGCGTTCGCGGACCACGCTCAACGCGAAGGCCATCATCTCGTCCTTGGTGCGGAAGTAGTGCTGGACCATTCCGGCGGACACGCCCGCCTCGGTGGCGACGTGACGGAGGCTGACGGCTTCCAGGCCCTGATCCGCGGCGACCCGCATCAACGCGTCCGCGATGAGGGTGCGTCGCTGCTGGTGATCGACCTTCTTGGGCATGGCCTCGATCGTTTCACAGCGCGTGGACGGGAGCCGCCGTCGTGCGGCGGTCAGTCTCCGGCGCGGGCGTGCCCCGGGCGCTGCGTAGCAGGCCGTCGGGGTCGTCGGCGTACAGTCGCAGCTCGTCCATCGGCACGGACCGGCCTCTGGGCAGGTCGAAGGTCGTCGGCCGGCGCAGCACGACGTCGATGCTCGTCTGACTGCCGACCGAGATGTGCAGGATCTGGCGCGTACCCTCCTGCTCGACCTGGATGGACCTGCTCGACGGCAGTGAGCGGTGACGTTTGCGCAGCGCGGCGACGTCCGACCACGGGATCCAGATGTCGATGCCGGAGCTGTTGCGTACCCGCAGCCCGGTGTCGGCGACGATGTGCGGGTGGATGGTCATGCTCGCCCAGAGGCCCACCATCCAGAGCAGACCCCAGATGCCGAGGCCGAGCACGATCCAGCGGGCCGGCCGCCACGGCACCACGTTGGTGACGATCAGGTCGAAGATCGGGATCTCGACGGCCGACAGGGCGATGAAGATCCCGAGGATCGGCTTGACCACGCCGAGGTAGCCGAACGGCTCGTCACCCGGCCCGAGCGGCAGGGGACGGCGACGCGCCCACAGGTAGAGGCTGCGCCACATCGCCGCCTCGGTCACGACCGCCCGGCGCAGTAGCGGCCCCACAGCCGCCCTGGTCGGCGTCCTCGTCTCGGTCATCGTCGTCCTCGGGGTTTCAGGTGGTGGTCAGTGGACGGTCACGGTGCCCGCGCCACCGTCGACGGTGACGAGTTGACCCGTGGTGATCGTTCGGGTGGCGTCCGGCACGCAGATGACGGCGGGTATGCCGTACTCCCGGGCCACCGTGGGGCCGTGCGCCATGATCGCGCCCGTCTCGCTGACCAGGGCGGCGGCGGTGAGGAACAGCGGGGTCCAGCCGGGGTCCGTGGTCGTGGTGACCAGGACGTCGCCGGGCTCGACGTGGGCGGTGGCCGGATCGTGCACGACGCGGGCCGGGCCGGTGACCCGACCCGCGGACGCTCCCACGCCGACGAGCGTCCCGTCACCGCCGTGAGCCCGTGCCAGGACGGTCTCGACGTCGGTGCCGTCGGACAGCAAGGCCACCGGCACCGACCGGCGACGCAGCTCGCGGCGGTGCGCGGACCGCCGGGACGCGACCACGTCGCGCTTGTCGACACCCTGGTGTACGGCGACACGCACCTCGTCGAGGGTCAGGAACATGATGTCGTCGCGCTGGTCCAGCAGCCCGGCGTCGGTCAGGTCCGCTCCGATCAGCAGCAACTGTCGGCGGGTCTCCCGCAGTGGGTACAGCCCGGCGAACTTGCCGGCCTCGCGCAGGCCCGCCAGCGAGCGGGCGCGACCCAGCAGGAAGCCGGCGATCCGACCGCGTACCGGCCGCTGTCGGCGGGCCCGCGCGACCAGCTCCTCCAGTGCGGTCTCCGCCGTCGCGGCGGCCCGGCGGAAGCGCTGGTCGGGGCCCTGCTCCGGGTCGGTGACCCGGAGGTAGTTGGCGAGCGCGGCGAAGACCGGTGTGGGGTCCTCGGCCCAGCGCGGCACCCCGAGGTCGACCTCGGCCGCACCGCGGTGCCCGTACGCGTCCAGGAAGTCCGCCATGCCGATGTCGGGCAGTGCTCTGCGCAGGTGGCGGGCGGCCAACTCGTCCGGTGGTGTGTCGAGCAGCAGTCGCCGGTGCTCACCCACGCCCTGGGCGAGTCGCCACAGCGCCAGGTCCATCTCGATGGTGACGTTGTGTGGCATCCCGCCGAGCACGGCGTGGATCTCGGCCGGACCGGCGATGCCCTTGAGCAGCGGGGACGGCAGCGCCGTGGCGAGCATCCCGGCGACGATCGGCCACATGATGGCGTCGCTGTGGTCGGTGTCGTCGCGCGCCTCGACAAACCGCAGCCGCTCGGCCGTGGTCCGCAGGTTGTCCGGGGCCACCGAGCGGGCTCGGAGCTGATCGATCGCCTCGAACATCCGGATGCGTGCGGTTTCCGGGCGGGCCAGGGCACGCACGATTCCCACCGCCGCCCGGCCGGCGGTCTGTAGTGACGCCGCCCGCTGCGCCGTGCCGCGCCCGCCGCTGGTCGGGGCGAATCGCGGATCGGCCAGGACGTGCCGCATCACGGCCTGCGCCCGGGGGCCGAAGTCGACGGCCATGAGCTTGACCAGTCGTCGCCGGGACGACCTGCTCCGGGCCAGGTCGGTCAGGTCGCCGTAGAGGCGGCCGCCGATGTCGACGATCTCCACCCGGATGCCGAGAGCCGCGAGCATCGCGGTGATCTGTGCCCGCAGGGACGCCATGCCCATCGGGGTGACCGGTCGCAGCATGCCCTGGACGTGCCCGAACTCCAGAAAGACGCGGGGGAGGGGCTTGCCGGTGGCCGGTGGCTGGGGGAACAGACTGGTGATCGGGCGCGACTGCAGCAACCACAGCACGTCGTCCGCGTCGATCGCCCACTCGACGTCCTGGGGGCAGCCGAAGTGCCCGGCCAGCCGCTCGCCGGCCGCCCGCAGCCTTTCCAGCTGCGCGGACGTCAGGCACCCGGTGTCGTCGCGTGCGACGCCGTCGAGGACGTAGTGGTCCACGGCGGTGGCGCCGTCCACCACGGCGGTGCCGAGCCCCAGCGCGGCGTCGACCACCATCTCGTCACGCCGACCGGTCAACGGGTTGGCCGTGTACAGCACTCCCGCCACCACGGGCGTGACCATGCGTTGCACGACGACGGCCATCGCCAGCTTCTGCGGGTCGATGTCGTGGGCCTCGCGGTACGCGGTCGCGCGGTCACTGTGCAGGGAGTCCCAGCACTTCTCGACGGCGGCGACCAGTTCCTCCGCGCCGGTGACGCCCAGGACGGTGTCCTGCTGCCCGGCGAAGCTGGCGTCCGGCAGATCCTCGGCGGTGGCGCTGGAGCGTACGGCCACCGGGCCGGCCCCGAGCCGCTCGTACGCCCCGATGATCTCCGCCACCGGTACGACGCCGTGTCGGTAAGCCTCGGTGGTGACGCAGAACCCCTCGGGGACGCGTTCGCCGTGCCGGAGCAGCGCGCCCAGCCCGGCTGCCTTCCCGCCGACCAGGTCACTCAGCTCGGCGGTCACCTCGGACAGCGGAAGCACGTGCACGCCGACCTCCAGTTGCAATACGACTGTATTGCTTCGACGGTAGCGCCTTTACAATGCAACTGCAACGTGGAGGTGGTGGGGATTGCCGAGGTCTGCCATGCTCGGGCCGGTGACGACCGGCCGCCCCACCAGAGTCCGCACCCATCGCCGCCCCCGTCGGCGGACCCTCGTCATCGTGCTCGCGCTCGTCGCGGCGGCGGCGGCCGTCGCCGGCGTCGCCGTGGTCGTCGTGCCGATGCTGCGACCGGCCGGTCCACGCCCGCTCTTCCAGATGCCCGTCACCTGCGGGGAAACGTGGCAACTCAGCACCTACCCCGGCCACGACGACTACGACGTCGACTTCTTCCCCATCGAGGGCGAGTCGTGGGGGCGTCCCGTCCTCGCCTCCTACGGCGGCACCGTCACGGTGGCCGGCATCAACGGCTCGCTGGGTGGTCGTACGCCGGAGAACCCGGAAGGTCCGCGCGGACGCGGCGGTGGCTACTGGGTGAAGATCGACCACGGCGGCACCTGGGAGACGCAGTACCTGCACCTGCTCGAACCGCCGCTGGTCACGGTCGGTCAGAAGGTCACCCAGGGCGAGCAGATCGGTCGACTCGGCAGCACCGGCAACTCGGGCGCTCCGCACCTGCACTACGAGCAGCGCCGAGGTTGGGACAAGGTGGAGACCCACTTCGACGGCACGCCGTCGGGCATCACGACCGACGACCGCGAACAGATTCTCCGCCGGGTGAGCAACAACTGTCCGGCCGTCTCCTGAGGACAGCGGTTTGCCCGCCCCCGCTCGGGGCACTGAAGAGGACGACCGCGCAGACGCAGGGGAGGAGCTGGCGATGACCAAGGGCGATGTCGACACCTACCAGGAGAACGGCCAGTGGAAGAACCGCCCGGAGGGCAACGACCGGGCCAGCAGTACGCATGACACCAAGGCCGACGCGCAGGAACAGGGCCGCGAGATGGCGGCCGACCGGGGCGTCGAGCAGGTGATCAAGAAGCAGGACGGCACGATCGGGGAGAAGAACACCTACCCGCGCAGCCGCGACCCCCGCGACATCGCGGGCTGATCACCCCACTGCCTGCGGACCGGCCCCCTCGGTGTGACCGAGTGGGGCCGGTCCGCTTCCGCATGGGCTTCGCCGGCTTCCACGTACCCAGAGTATTGGGAGGTTTTGGGATATAGAGTCCCTTTTGGGGCTGAAGTGGCAGCGGGGGTGGACGTGGTGTTTCGGGGACGATGTCGTCCGATGGGCACCCTGGCTCTCGTTGCCGCCGTGACCGCGGGAGCGCTGACGCTCACACCGCTACCGGCGTCGGCCGTCGGGTCCGTCCTGTTCGACCAACCCTTTCACAACAACACCGCGAACGGCATCGGCCCGGTGACGGTGCCGGGCGTGCCCACCGCGGGCGCGACCAATGCCGCCTGCCTCAGCGCGGCCGGCAACACGACCACCGGCCCGCTCCTGAGCTGCACCACCTCCACCGACCCGCAGGGCGCCGGCAAGCTGCGCCTCACCCCCGCCACCGTCAACCGCCAGGGCGGGGTGTTCGGCGCGGTCAGCGTTCCCACCTCGCAGGGTCTGCACCTCACCTTCAACACCTACCAGTACGGCGGCTCCAACCCGGGCGCGGACGGCCTCGCCTTCGCGCTGGCCGCTGTCGATCCCGCCAACCCACGGTCCCCGGCGACCCTCGGTCAGACGGGCGGTTCGCTGGGCTACTCGGCGGCGTTCAACGGCGTGTCGGCCGGCCTGTCCAACGGTTACATGGGCATCGGGCTGGACGTCTTCGGCAACTTCAGCAGCAGCACGTACCAGGGCACCGGCTGCACGAACCCGCCCTACATCTCCACCACCGGGGGGCGCGTACCCGGGCAGGTCGTCGTCCGCGGTCCGGGCCGCAACGGCGTCGGCTACTGCGCGATCAACAGCAGCGCCGGCAGCACCTCGGCCCCCGCCCTGGCGTTGCGGGCCAGCACCCGGGCGGCGTCCGTGGTGCCGGTCGAGGTCGTCATCAACACCACCGCCTCGCCGTACACCACCGACAGCGGGATCACCACTCCCGCCGGGCAGTACCGGATCCGCTTCACCCCGGTCGGCGGTTCCGCGCAGACCCTTCAGGGCGCGTTGCCGGTCGTGCCATCGACCCTGTACCCGTCGCCGACCTGGCTGAACGCCGACGGCTACCCCCGGCAACTCGCCTTCGGCTGGGTGGGCTCGACCGGCTCGGTAACCGACTTCCACGAGATCGACGAGGCCCGGGCGGTCAGCTTCAACCAGGTGCCGGACCTGAACGTCTCGCAGACCAGCGCGGTCGGCCCCACCCCGCAGCCCGGTGACCCTGTCACCTACTCGGTCATCGCGGGGGTCGACGCCGGCGCCACGGAGACGTCGCCCATCTCGGTCACCCAGACCGTGCCGACCGGCGTCACGCCGCGCGGCGCGTTCGGCGCCGGCTGGGTCTGCGGCGCACCATCGGGACAGAGCATCACCTGCACCAACAGCAACGGGCCGTTCCCCGGCGGGACCTTCCTGCCGCCCATCACGGTCGTCGCCACCGTGACCGGAACCGGGGTGACACCGGCGCTGATCCAGACGGCCACGGTGGCGACCTCGTCATCGGTCGACGCCAACCCGGGGTACTCCGGCATCGCCACCGGCGTCGCGCCAGCCACCGCACCGAGCGGTGTGACCGTCACCCCCGCGCAGAGCTCGATCGCCGGGGGTATCGCCGTCACCGTCGGTGGCAGCAACCTCACCGGTGCGACCGCGATCACCATCGGTACGACCGCCGAACAGCAGTCCGCCACGTCGGTGCTGCTGCTGCCCTGCACCTCCGGCCCGGCGGCCGGCTGCTTCACCGTCAACCCCGACGGCACCCTCGGCATCTCCTCGATGCCCGCCCGGTCCAGCGCGGCGACGGTCACGGTCAGCGTCGTCACCCGAGGCGCCGCCGGGTCGGCGAACTACGTCTACGCCTCGGCGCCCGCCATGCCGGCCACGCCGACCGCCGTCGCGGGTGTCACCAGCGCCACCGTGAGCTGGATCGCGCCGGCGAGCAACGGCAGTCCGATCACGACGTACCTCATCACCCCGATCCGGGACGGCGTCACGCAACCGACCCTCTCCTTCGACGCCTCCACCACCAGCCGCACACTGACCGGGCTGACCGCCGGCTCCTCGTACACCTTCCGGGTGGCGGCGGTGAACGCGTACGGCACCAGCGCGGCCAGCCCCGCCTCGGCGGCGGTGGTCCCGTACACATTGCCGGGCGCGCCGACGATCACCTCGGTCACCGGAGGGACGACCGCCGCCAGGCTGAGCTGGACGGCGCCGGCCAACGGGGGGTCGCCGATCACCGGTTACACGGTGACGCCCTACCTCAACGGGGTGGCGCAGACCCCACAGACCTTCAGCGGAGCCGCCACGACCCAGGTCGTCACCGGACTGACCGCTGGCGCCACGTACACCTTCCGGGTCGCCGCGATCAACGCGGCCGGTACCGGCCCCCAGTCGGCCCCCTCCGCCTCGGTGACGGTCAACCCGCCGCCGACGCTGAACTTCGCGCCGCCACCACCGGGCAAGGCGTACGTGCCGTACCAGTACCAGTTCACGGTTGCCGGCGGCACGAGCCCCTTCGCCTGGTCGATCAGCGCCGGAAGCCTGCCTGCCGGTCTGAGCCTCGACCCGGTCAGCGGGCTGCTCTCCGGCACCCCCACGGTGTCCGGGACGTTCCCCTTCACCGTGCGGGTGACCGACTCGTTCGACCAGTCCGACACCCGCGGTGTCGAACTGGTCATCAGCCCGCTCGGCGGGCTCTCCATCAGTGTCCCGGCGATCTTCTCGCTCGGCACCGTCACCTCCCAGGCGACCGGCGTCTCGGGCCAACTCGGCCCGGTGACCGTGACCGACGATCGTGGACCGCTCTCGGGACAGTGGGTCAGCGTCGTCTCGACCACCAGCTTCACCACGGGCTCCGGCACGCCGGCCGAGACCATTCCGAACAGCAACGTCACGTACGCCTCCGGGCCGGCCCTCGCCACCACCGGCGTCGGGACGTTCCTACCGCAGCCCGGCGCGGTTCTGGACACACCGCGCACGGCCGCCGGCTGGTCCGGGCAGACGGGCGGTCCGAACTCCGCGACCTGGAACCCGACGCTGGTGGTGACGTTTCCGAACGCGAAGGTGGCCGGCGACTACGTAGCCGTCGTGACGCACTCGGTCGCCTGACCGGTCAGGCCGGTACCACGTACGGGAACGCGTCGGCGCGGGCGGCCTTCGTGACGTCGGGGGCGAGTCCGGAGGTGGTGCCGGTGTTCAGGACCAGGGAGAACATCACCTCGGGCGCGTTGTCGGCCATGGTGCGGCCGTTGCGGACCGCGAAGCCGTAGTTCGCGGCCGTGCCCACCGTGTACGACAGCACGTCGGGATAGAGCGCCCGGGCGACGCTCCAGCCGTACGCCTGGGGGTCCGGCGCGGTGCCGTTCGCCGCGACGACCCCGGCGACCGCCTTGGCGATCTCCTCTCCGTCCTCGGGCAGGTCCTGCTTGGGGTGCCGGAAGTTCGCCGGATCCGAGAAGTCGGTGTCGTGCGGCCAGAAGACCGGCCACATCATGGGGTGGCCGGCGCGGTTGATCTGCCGCCATCCGCCCGCGTCGGTGGCGAGCAGCGTCCGGCACCAGACGCCGATCTCGGTGCCCTCGCGCAGCATCGGCTCGTCGTGGGAGACCTCCAGGACGATCGACTCGACGGTGGTGCCGGCGAAGCTGTTCGTCGCCTGGTCGGCCCGCCACGTCGAGCGGTCCACCTTCGCCCCGTTCTTGACCGCGCCGTTGATGGTGGCGAGTTCGCCGAGGTCGATGTAGAACGGGTCGGTGATCCGGCCCGCCCAGACCCGGACGTGCTGCCCGGTCGTCACCTCGCCGGTCCTGCCCTCGGCGATCGGAGTGCCCATGGCGGCGTCGTCCCGGGCGTCGGCGCCGGTGAGTTCGTACAGCTGGAGGGTCTGCGTCGCGTTGCCGTCCGGCTCGCCGAACGCGAACCGGTAGATCAGCTCCTCGGTGTCCGCCCCGTTGAAGTGAATCTTGAACTCGTAGCGGGCCTCGGCGTGGAAGCCACGCTTGATGTCGGCCCTGGTCACCGAGCTGTTGACGTCCATGACGAACACGGTGGCGTGGTCGCCGTCGAAGACGTAGAGGTCGTCGATGTAGAGCTGACCTCCCTGGGCCGCGAGGGGGGTGTCGAGGTGGTGCGACATGGGCTCACTCCCGTGATGGCTATATACGGACTAGACCGAACATAGCGGTCGTAGAGTGATCGCCCGACCGAATCGGGTTCGGGGCACTGCCGCGCACGCGAAGGGGCCGTCCGAGGCTGCGCTCGGACGGCCCGTTCGCTCACGCCGGTCTGCTCAGAAGCGGGACCACTTCTGGTTGGACGCGCCGAGGCAGTCCCACAGGTGCAGCTTGCCGCCGTTGTTGGGGTTGGCCTCCCGTACGTCGACGCACTTGTTGGCGCTGAGGTTGACCAGATCGCCCGCGCTGTTGAGCGTGAAGCGCTGGGCTGGATTGCCGTTGCAGCTGACCAGGTTGACCTCGGTGCCGTTGGCCGTGCCGGCCCAGGCCGGGTCCATGCACTTGCCCATGGCCCGGACGGTCCCGTCGGAGGCGAAGGTCCACGCCTGCGCCGCGGTCGTGTTGCAGTCCCAGATCTGCAGCTTGGCGCCCTCGACGGGGTTGGCGCTCGGGATGTCGACGCAGCGCCCGCTCTGCGCTCCCCGGATCCGCGTGGTGCCGGACGGCGGGTTACCGCCGTCGGAGGTGTAGCTCGACACCCGGACGTAGTCGACGCGCATCTGCTGCGGGAACTGGGTGGAGCCGTCCGGGTAGCCGGGCCAGTTTCCCCCGACCGCCACGTTGAGGATCATGAAGAACGGGTGGTCGAACACCCACCGGTTGCCGCCGAGGCGGGCCGGGTCGACACGGTGGTACTGCACCCCGTCCAGGTACCAGGTGATCGCGCCCGGCTCCCAGTCCACCCGGTAGTCGTGGAAACCGTCGGCGAGCGGACCGCCGATGGTGCGGCTGCCGGTGATGCCGCCACTGCCGGAGTAGCCGGGCCCGTGGATGGTGCCGTAGACGGTGTTGGGCTCGCGACCGATGTTCTCCATGACGTCGATCTCGCCGGAGTCGGGCCACCCGCCGCCGTTGCCGAGCATCCAGAACGCCGGCCAGATGCCCTGGCCGCGCGGGATCTTGATGCGGGCCTCGAAGCGACCGTACGTCTGGTTGAAGGTCGCCGCCGTCAGCAGCCGGGCCGAGGTGTACTCGCAGCGGCCGTAGTGGCACTGGTAGTTGGCGGGGTTCTCCCGGCGGGCGGTGATGACGAGGTTGCCCTGGCCGTCGTGTACGGCGTTGCTGGTGCTGTTGGTGTAGTACTGCCGCTCGTTGTTGCCCCAGCCCCCGCCGCCGATGTCGAAGCGCCACTTGTTCGCATCGACGGGCGTACCGGCCGGGGCGTTGAACTCGTCCTGCCAGGTGATCGGGCCGATGGCGGCCTCGGCCCGGTCGGACTGACCCGGGAGGGCAAGGGAGGCGAGGGTGGTGACGAGGGCGACCGCCGCGAGGAGGAGGGGGCGGCTGCGGGAGGTTGGTCGGGCTGTGAACACGGGAGGCTCCTCGGCGAGGTGGTTAGCGGGGGCGGCGCGTCGGAGGCGGCGCGGCAGAGGAGCGCGGAGAGCGCTCTATCAGCGAAGCATGTCTATATGGTGGCCTTTCTGTCAAGAGTGTTTCCAATACCGCGACGGTCCGTTACCGCCCGATCGCACCCCTCGATAGCGGTCGAATCGACACTTCCTATTGCCGTGGAGCGTCCACGCGGGACAGGATGACGAGGTCCGCAGGAAACCTCCCCGTAACCTGCGTGCTGCTGGTCTCTGTCACAAGGAAGTGGGAGTCAGTCATGAGCGACGCGTCGACGGCGCTGGGTGTGCGCCTCTACCCGGATCTGGTCGAGCGGGGTGGCCTGGCCCCCGCGCTCATCGAGACCGCCGACCGCCACCGGCTCGATATCGGCCGGGTGACCGCACCCGAGCAGGGGCGTGCCCGGTTCACCTGCGCCGAGCTGCACTCCGACCAGGGCGTGGTCTGTGTCGGGCTGGGCTCGCAGGCCCGATACTTCATGATCGACGTCCGCTCCGCGGGCGAGGTGCTGGCCCGCGGCGACTGCATGGACCTGGTCCAGGTCGCCCAGGTGGCCTCGGCCTGGCGGGAGGGGGCGACCCTCGCCGAGCTGACCGCCCGGTTCGCGTTCATGGAGGAGATCACGCACCGCCCGGCGCCGGTGGCCCAGGTCGGCTACAAAAGTTGAGAGCCTGACGTCCGTCGGCGTGTCTGCGTGATCTCGGTCGATGGGTTCGGTGAGCCGGGAGGTATGAGGTATCCGGCTGGTGGTGGGATAAACGCGGCAGCCCGGGTCCGGCGTGAGAAGGTCCGGATCCAGGCCGCGACGATGTTCGAGAAGTCCGTACCGACCGCGCAGATCGCTTCTGAGCTGCGGGCTTCTGAGAAGTCGGTCCGTGTGTGGCGGCGGCAGTGGACTGCTGGCGGAACGGAGGCTCTGGCGTCGGCCGGGCCGGGCGGTTCGGACTGCAAACTCTCCGTTGAGCAGCGCAAACAGTTGGCCGAGATGCTCGATGAGGGTCCGATCCTGCACGGTTGGGACGATGCCCGCTGGACCCTCAGACGGGTGGCCGATGATCGAGCGTCGTTGCGGTGTGTCCTATCTGCTGCATCGCCTCGGGGGCAGCCAGCAGGTGCCCACTCGTCGGGCGATCGAACGCGATCCGGAAGCGATTGCCGGCTGGCATCGCGGGCGGTGGCCGTCGGTAAGAGGTTAGCGGCGGCGCAAGGGGCCTGGCTCTGCTTCCAGGACGAGGCAGGCCAGGTCATGCAACTGCGACCGCCGGTGGCCAAGACGTGCGCCCGGCGGGGGCAGACGCCGGTGGTCGAGGTGTCCGGCAAGGGCTCCGGCCGGGTCTCGATCGCCGGCCTGGTCTGCCTCAAGCCCGGACAGCGCGGCCGGCTGATGTGGCGAATCCGGCTGCACCGCCACAGAAACTTCCTCCCCATGGCCATCAGACCATGATTACGAAGCTCCATGAAAACGGGGGTAGCTCAATGTTCTTCCCTAGACAAGAAGAGCATCAACCAAGGGCTGTTTCCGTGCTCGGCCGGGGTCCCAACGGGTCTGTGGATCTAACGGTGTTTCCGGCCTGACCCGCCGGGCGTTGTGCCTGGTGAGGAGGGTGCCGTGATGACCGCGACACTGAACGACGAGACCGGACGTCGGAAGCGGCCTGAGCCGTCTGCGGAGGCGAAGGCCGCTGCCGAGTTGGTCCGGGCCGCGAAGGAGCAAGGGCTGTCGCTGACTGGCCCGGACGGGCTGCTCAAGCAGTTGACCAAGACGGTCCTGGAGACCGCGTTGAACGAGGAGATGACCGGGCACCTCGGCTATGAGAAACATGACCAGGCCGGTGCTGGGTCGGGCGATGTCCGCAACGGCACCAGGGCGAAGACGGTGTTGACCGACGTGTCGGGGCCGGTGCAGATCGACGTGCCGCGGGACCGGGCCGGCACCTTTGAGCCGCAGATCGTGCGTAAGCGGCAGCGGCGCCTGTCCGGGGTCGACGAGGTGGTGTTGTCGTTGTATGCCAAGGGTTTGACCACTGGGGAGATCTCGGCGCATTTCGCCGAGATCTACGGGGCTTCGGTGTCGAAGGAGACGATCTCGCGGATTACCGACAAGGTGATCGAGGAGATGACCGACTGGTCGCACCGACCGTTGGATGAGGTCTACGCGGCGGTGTTCATCGACGCGATCGTGGTCAAGGTCCGTGACGGGCAGGTTGCCAACCGGCCGTTCTACGCCGCGATCGGGGTCACCCTCGACGGGGAGAAGGACATCCTCGGGCTGTGGGCCGGCGCCGGTGGTGAAGGCGCGAAGTTCTGGATGAGCGTGCTGACCGACCTGCGCAACCGAGGCGTCAAGAACGTGTTCTTCCTCGTCTGCGACGGCCTGAAAGGGCTGCCCGAGGTGGTCACGAACGTGTGGCCGGCCACGATCGTGCAGACCTGCATCATCCACCTGATCCGCAACACGTTCCGGCTCACCTCCCGCAAGTATTGGGACGCGCTCAAGCACGACATCAAACCGATCTACACCGCCGTCAACGCCGACGCCGCCCGGGCCGCGTTCGAGGACCTGGCGGAGAAGTGGGGCGAACGGTATCCGGCGGTGATCCGCCTGTGGGACAACGCGTGGGCTGAGTTCATCCCGTTCCTCGACTACGACGTCGAAATCCGGCGGGTGATCTGCTCCACGAACGCGATCGAGTCGTTGAACGCCCGCTACCGACGGGCCGTGAAAGCCCGCGGCCACTTCCCGAACGAGCTGGCCGCGTTGAAGTGTCTGCATCTGGTGACCCGATCGTTGGACCCCACCGGAGCAGGCCGAACCCGATGGACGACGCGCTGGAAACCCGCGTTGAACGCCTTCGCCATCACCTTCAGCGACCGCTTCCCAGCCGCTGAAACCTACTAACCAAGATCGCCGGAAACACCGTTAACGAGACAGCCCCGTCCCAACAGGACCCGCGGGGTTAAAGATCAAGCTAAGGGACGTCTCGTAACTGGGTGAAGGTGTTGCCCAGGGCCGGGCTGGTGGTTAGCCGGCGAGGATGATGTTGTGGAGGTTGGCGATGCCGGAAGCGGCGTCGGCCAATGTGTGGCCGGCGCGGCGGTAGTCGCGCAGGATCTTGAAGCATTTCATCCTGGCCTGGGTGTTCTACCCCTGCTCGAACGGTGCGGTGTTCGGCGTTCAGGGCTTGCTTCCAGTCCGGTAGGTCAGTGCCGTTGGAGGGCTTGCGGTACGGCGTGATCACCTCGGGGTTGCCCGGTAGCCGCCGTCGGGCATCACCGGCCGCCCGTCCAGCGTTTCGGCGATGCCCGAGCTGCGGTAGACGATCGTGTCGTTGCGGTTGCCCGCCTGGTCATCGCCGACGGCGATGACCAGGCGGGTGGAGGCGTCGATGGCGATCTGCAGGTTCGTCGAGTACCGGTAGTTCTTGCTCTTGGCGGCCAGGCGGTGATCGCGGGTGGGGACCAGAGTGCCGTCGACGACGTCCCTTAGCGGCGAGGGCTGCGGGGAGGTGCATTCCGTTCTGGCATTTGTTGGTTGAGGGTCCGATCCCCAGATTGCCAAGAAGGAGGCCGGATTTCGGTGTGAGCGGCTATCGATTGCATCCCCGCGTACTGTCCGAATCCGCTCGCCTGCGGGGCCCATGGCCCCGTACCCGATAACGAGTCGAACGGGGCCGATGGACCCGTACCCGAATACGAAACCCCCGGGTTCATATGCCTCCTCGCCCTGTCTACGCGCTCCTGCTCTTCAGGCGTAAACTCGACGGCCTTCGGCACGCACACCCAATGCTTTAGCGTCTCTTCGTCGATGTTGTTCCGCCGCGCGTAATCGACATAGGACGAGGAGTAGCCCTCCTGATTCTCATCCGCAAAATTCAGAGCATACCACTTGCGCTCCTCTGGCGAATAAACCGCGCGAGCGGCGCGCGACCTCGCCCTGTCTATTCGCTCCTGCTCTCCGCGCGTAAAGTCAACGCCTCCCCTCCCTTCAATCCAAGAATGTAGCCGCCAGGTTTCGATGCCCTTTTGCCGTGCGTAATCGGCATAAGTCAAGGAGTTTGTGCCCTCATTCGCAGCCACCCATTCCATAACATGCATCTTGCGGACATCTGTCGGATAAGCCAAATTTCGCGGACCAGTACGGGTGACAGGCCCCTCTACCCGGTCTATCAGCTCCTGCTCTTCAGGCGTGAACGCCGCAACTCCGGATCTCCCGCGAATCCACCCATATAGTGCCGACCTGCCGATCCCATGTATGGTGGCGTATTGGCTATAATTTTCGACGCGGCCTTGAGTTCTCGCATTCACATACTCCATGACGTGTTGCTTGCGTGCATCGGCACTGAGATGTTTTCCCATTGTCCACCTTCACGGTGCAAGTCTCGGCATTGCTCTATACAACGGAGGCGCAGGGCCGCCGGTTCAACCCACTTCAGACTCTCGATCGGTAAGCGGTAGTTCGTCCACGACGGCCGCAGCGCGCTCCGCTTCAACCGGTTGCTGCGCCGCTACTGGGAGCCGCGCTGGTACCTCGGCCCGGGCGGTGTACTGACCGATGAGGGCCACTGTGGGGTGTGGTCGGTCATGCCGGTGCCCGGCTGCTCGCCGATCTCGCTGACGCGACCGGGCTGACAAGCGCGTTCAGCCAAGCCCTCGCAGTGCTGCGGCAGCGCCAGCGCGGGCACGACCCGGGCACGATCGCCGTCGCTCTCGCGGTGATGCTGGCTGACGGTGGTGCGGCCATCGTGGATCTGGCCGCGCTGCGGGACCAGCCGGCCCTGTTCGGGCCGGTCGCGCCCGACCCGACCGCTTGCAGGCCGCTGTCCCGCATCGACGACAGTGTGCTGGCCGACCTGCGTTCCGCCCGGGCTCATGCCTGTGAAGTCGGCTAGGCCCAGCACGCTGAGGCCTGCGGCGACCTGCCGCAGCCGATGGTGACGGGCCGGCCGGTCGATGCCCGGTTCTGGACATCGACGCGACCGTCGTGATCTGTCATGTCCGAGAAGGAGTCAGCTACCCGCACCTGGAAGTCTGGAAAAAGCTGCTGTGCTTTCTGAACAACACAGGTGAAGCTTTTGGCTGGGCTGCTGCGTTCGGACTCGGCCGGTTCCAGCCACGGCTTCCTTGCCCACATCCGATCCTTACGCGAGCAGCCCCTCGACATCCGTTTAGCGCCGGCGCCGCGATCACGAATCGGCCACGGAAGCGATCCGTGCCGCGACCGGCTGGATCCCCGCTGTCGACACCGGCGGCGATCTGCGTGACCATGCCGAGGTCTGGGAGATCGCCGGCCTGTTCGACGGCGCCGGCAGGCCGGGCAGCACGAGGTTCCTCGTCGGTCGGGAACGCCCCATCCCGGACCCACCTGTCGCTGTTCGACACTGTCGAAGGCTGGAGGCATCAGGCCGTCGCCACCGACACCCTACCCGGCAACGGCAGCGTTCCATTCCCGCAGGCCCGGCACTCGGCTCACGCCTGCGCTGAGGACCGCGTCCGCTGTGGGGAGAACACCGGCTCCGACCGGTTCCCGTCGCGGGCGTCCGCGATCAACCGGGCTGGCTGCAACTCGCCCTGACCGGCATCGACTTGCTCGCCTGGACCCAAACCCTGCTCCTGCACGGCGAACTGGCCACCGCCGAACCCCACAGACTGCGCTAGGGCTGCTGCACTCCACCCGGATCACCCGCACCGCCCGCCAGGTACCGCAGCGTCGACCGCCGCGAGGACGGGGTGATCAAGGCGGTGTTCCACCCCAACTGACCGGTCGACCCTCCACCGATCCGGACCAACCGGTCGTCAGCCCTCTCCGACGGACGAAACAGCGGGACGGCGGCCGTCGATCCCCTCGTTCGGTGGAGGCGTGGGTCACATCGCAGGCCGCGGCGGCCGAGGCATGCTGGACGGGTCGCCGGCCGGAGAGCACGAGTGTCCGCGCCTGCTGGCGCGGATCGTGCCTGGTGGCGAGCCTGCTTGCGGTGATCGGCGCGGATGGGCCGCCGGCTCCGGATTTGACAACGTTGCCAGGAGCGGTCCATGGTGCCAACTGCGACTCGTGGGGCCGGCGTGACGGGCGAATACTATGCTTCGTCTATATTGCCGGATTGTTACATTTTCAACACCCCCTCGCCTTGCGGATGGCCTGCTCACCGCAATACGTTGCCGTCAACAACAAAACCAAGTGAAGGTTCAACCTTCCGGAGGCAACCGATGACGTTGGCGAGGTGGTACGAGCGATGAGCGACGTGCCGACCCTCCTTGAGATGCGTTCCATCACCAAGGAGTTCCCCGGAGTCAAGGCCCTCTCCGACGTCAACCTGGTGGTTCGCGCCGGCGAGATCCATGCCATCTGCGGCGAGAACGGTGCGGGCAAGTCCACGCTGATGAAGGTGCTCAGCGGGGTCTACCCGTACGGCAGCTACGCCGGCCAGATCGTCTACCAGGGGTCGGAGAGCAAGTTCTCCGACATCCGGGCGAGCGAGAACGCCGGAATCGTGATCATCCACCAGGAGTTGGCGCTCATCCCCGGGATGTCGATCGCCGAGAACATCTTCCTCGGCAACGAACCGCGCAAGCGGGGCGCGATCGACTGGAAGGCCGCCAACCGGATGGCGCTGGACCTGATGGCCCGGGTCGGTCTGGAGGAAGACCCGGACACCCTGGTCAAGGACATCGGCGTCGGCAAGCAGCAGCTCGTGGAGATCGCGAAGGCGTTCGCCAAGGACGTGAAGCTGCTCATCCTGGACGAGCCGACGGCCGCGCTGAACGAGGCCGACTCCCGGCACCTGCTGGACCTGCTGCGCGGCTTCCGCTCCCGCGGCATCACCTCGATCATGATCTCGCACAAGCTGAACGAGATCGAGGCGATCGCCGACCAGATCACCATCCTGCGGGACGGCAGGACCGTGGAGACCCTCGACGTCAAGGCGGACGGGGTCGACGAGGACCGGATCGTGCGGGGCATGGTCGGCCGCGAGCTGAGCAGCCGGTTCCCGGACCACACCCCGAAGATCGGCGACGTCTTCTTCGAGGTGCGCAACTGGAACGTCCGGCACCCGATCTCCGCCGAGCGGCAGGTCTGCAAGAACGAGAGCTTCGTGGTGCGCCGCGGTGAGATCGTCGGCTTCGCCGGCCTGATGGGCGCGGGCCGCACCGAACTCGCGATGAGCGTCTTCGGCCGCTCCTACGGGGTGTACGAGTCGGGCACGATCATCAAGGACGGCAAGGAGATCGTCCTGAAGTCGGTGGCGGATGCCATCGACCACGGCCTCGCGTACGTCAGCGAGGACCGCAAGGCGCTCGGCCTCAACCTGCTGGACGACATCAAGACGTCGACGGTGGCCGCCAAGCTGTCCAAGATCTCGCACCACGGCGTCCTGAGCGAGGTCGAGGAGTACCAGGCGGCCGAGTCGTACCGCAAGGAGTTGCGGACCAAGGCTCCGACGGTCGACGAGGGCGTCTCCAAGCTCTCGGGCGGCAACCAGCAGAAGGTCGTCCTGGCCAAGTGGATGTTCAGCGACCCGGACCTGCTGATCCTCGACGAGCCGACCCGCGGCATCGACGTGGGCGCGAAGTACGAGATCTACGGCATCATCCAGCGGCTCGCCGACCAGGGAAAGGGCGTCGTCGTCATTTCCTCGGAGCTGCCTGAGCTGATCGGGCTCTGCGACCGCATCTACACCGTGTTCGAAGGCGCCATCACGGGCGAGATCGCCCGTGCGGACGCGGACCCGGAAACCCTCATGAAGCAGATGACCTCGACGAAGAAGTTGGCCACCCGATGAGCCGTATCAGAGACCTTCAGAAGAACCTGTTTGGAGGCACGACCTCCAACGCCCGCCAGTTCGGGATGATCTTCACCCTGGTGGCGATCGTCCTGATCTTCCAGATCTGGACCAACGGGCTGACGCTGCGGTCGGACAACCTGATCGCGCTGTTCCAGCAGAACTCGTACATCCTGATCCTGGCCATCGGCATGCTCATGGTGATCGTCGCCGGGCACATCGACCTCTCGGTCGGCTCGGTCGCGGCATTCACCGGCATCCTGGTCGCCAAGTCGATGACCGAGTGGAATCTGCCCTGGCCCGCAGCCATCGTGTTCGGCCTCGCCATCGGCGCGGTCATCGGCGCCTGGCAGGGCTTCTGGGTGGCCTACATCGGGGTGCCGGCGTTCATCGTCACCCTGGCGGGAATGCTGCTCTTCCGCGGTGGCAACCAGTTCATCGGCAACGCGCAGAGCATCCCGGTGCCGGAGGGCTTCCGGGAGATCGGCTCGGGCTTCCTGCCCGAGTTCGGCCCGAACACCGGCTACAACAACGCGACGCTGCTGCTCGGTCTGGCCGCCGCGGTGGCGGTGGTGTGGCGCGAGATCCGGGCCCGCAACACCCGGCGGGCGATGGACGCCGACCCGGCGCCCCTGTGGATCTCGATCCTGCGGATGGCCGTCATGGTCGGGGTGATCGCCTTCGCGGCGCTGCGCTTCGCCAGTGGTCGCGTCGGCACCAGCTTCCCGATCTCGGGCATCATCCTCGTGGCGCTGGTCATCGCGTACTCCTTCTACACCCGTAACACGGCCGGTGGCCGGCACATCTACGCGGTGGGCGGCAACTCCCGGGCGGCCGAGCTGTCCGGCGTGAAGCTCAAGCGGGTCAACTTCTTCGTCATGATGAACATGTCCGTCCTGGCCGCGCTGGCCGGCATGATCTTCGTGGCCCGTTCGCAGGCCTCCGGGCCGCAGGACGGTAACGGCTGGGAGCTGGACGCCATCGCCGCTGTCTTCATCGGTGGCGCGGCCGTCGCCGGCGGCATCGGCACCATCAGCGGCTCCATCGTCGGTGGTCTGGTGATGGCCGTGCTCAACAACGGCCTCCAACTCGAGGGCGTGGGCACCGACAAGGTCCAGATCATCAAGGGCCTGGTCCTGCTGCTGGCCGTAGCGATCGACGTCTACAACAAGAGCCAGGGGCGCTTCTCCATCATCGGGAGCCTGATGCGGCCGTTCCGCCGCGAGGACTCCGCACCACCCGCCTCACCGTCGGACGCGGAGCGCGAGCCCGCCAAGGCAGCGGTGTCCGGCTGACGGCCACCGACCTCTCCACCCGTCTCACATCCAGAAAGGCAAGTCCTCACCATGCGTAAAATCTTCGGCTCGTCGGTGGTGGCCATCAGCGCCGCCGCCATGCTGGCCCTGGCCGGCTGCGGCTCCGGCCGCGACGGCGACTCCGGCAGCTCGGGTGGCGGCGACGCCAAGGGCTTCGCGGCGAACTCGCTGATCGGCGTGGCCCTGCCGGCCAAGACCTCGGAGAACTGGGTCCTCGCCGGTGACCTGTTCACCAACGGTCTCAAGGAGGCCGGTTTCCAGGCTGACGTGCAGTACGCCGGCGCGTCGACCACGGTCGCCGACCAGCAGGCCCAGATCACCGCCATGACCACCAAGGGCGCCAAGGTCATCGTCATCGGCGCGACAGACGCCGCGCAGCTGGCGACCCAGGTCGCCGCGGCGCACGCCGCCGGCGCCAAGGTGATCGCGTACGACCGCCTCATCACCAACACGCCGGACCTCGACTACTACGTCGCGTTCGACAACTTCAAGGTCGGCCAGCTCCAGGGCCAGGCCCTGCTGGACGGCATGAAGGCCAAGAAGCCGAACGGCCCGTACAACATCGAGCTGTTCTCCGGTTCGCCGGACGACAACAACGCCGGTGTCTTCTTCAACGGCGCGATGGACGTTCTCAAGCCGGAGATCGACAAGGGCAACGTCGTCGTCGCCTCGGGTCAGAAGGACGTCAAGCAGACCGCCATCCAGGGCTGGAAGGCCGAGGGTGCGCAGGCCCGCATGGACCAGCTGCTGACCTCGACCTACGGCAACAAGGAGCTGGACGGCGTCCTCTCCCCGAACGACACCCTGGCCCGCGCCATCCTGACCTCGGTCAAGGGTGCCGGCAAGCCGACCCCGATCGTCACCGGCCAGGACTCCGAGGTCGAGTCGGTCAAGTCGATCGTCAAGGGCGAGCAGTACATGACGATCAACAAGGACACCCGCAACCTGGTGAAGGAGACCATCAACATGGTCAAGGCTCTCCAGGCCGGTAACACCCCGCAGGTGAACGACACCAAGTCCTACAACAACGGCAGCAAGGTCGTCGACACGTTCCTGCTCCCGCCGGTCGCCGTCACCAAGGCCAACGCGGCCGAGGCGTACGCCAACGACCCGAAGCTCGCGCCGCTCACCAAGTAATCACCACACGGTAGGCAGCACCGCCGATGGGTCCCGGATCTCCTCTTCCGGGACCCATCGTCGTCCGCGCCCCATCGTTCACCCGGCACCGATCCGTGAAGGAGGTCTGACCGTGGCGACACCTGTGCGGTCCAGGCCAGCCGGCGCCGGTCGTACCGTCGACACCCCACTGCCCCCGGTCCCCGGTGCGAGCCAGGAGGAGATCCGACGGCAGAACCTCGGCGCAGTGCTGCGCTACGTGCACCTGCACGGGCCGACGTCGCGGGCCGAGCTGACCAGCCGTCTCGGCCTGAACCGCAGCACCATCGGCGCCCTCGCCGCCGACCTGACCGCCAGCGGTCTGGTCACCGAGGAAGCGCCGGCCACGACCCGCCGCGCCGGCCGCCCCTCCCTCGTGGTCAGCCCCCGCTCCGATCGGGTCTACGCGCACGCGCTCAGCATCGACGCGGACCGACTGCGGGCGGCGCGGATCGGCCTCGGCGGTCGCATCCTCGACCTGCGGGAGGCACCCCGTCCCGGTGGCATGTCGGCCGTCGACGCCGTCCGCCCCCTGGCCGACCTCGTGCGCGGGATGGAGCGCGGCGCCGCCTCCGACGCACTGCTGGTCGGCGGCGCGGTCGCCGTCACCGACACCACCCGCGACGCCGACGGCGGCCTGCGCATCGTCGGCGTCGAGGAGGGCCTGAGCGCCGCCCTCGAGGCCGAGCTGACCGACTGCCCAGGATTCGTGGCCGGAGATCTGGCCGACATCGCGGGCCTGGCCGAGCACATCCGGGGCGTGGCCCCCGGCATCGACGACCTCATCTACCTGCACGGCGACCTCGGCATCAGCGCCGGCATCGTGGTCGGCGGCCGACTGATGATCGGCCACCGGGGCCACAGCGGCAAGGTCGGCCACATGGTGGTCAACCCGAACGGCCTGCCGTGCGGCTGCGGCTCCCGTGGCTGCTGGGAGACCGAGATCTCCGAGGCCGCGCTGCTGCGGCACGCCGGCCGCGACCCCGACGACCGCGCCGCGGTGGCCGACGTGCTGCGCGCGGCGGCGGACGGCGACGCGACCGCCCGCGCCGCCGTCGAGCGGGTCGCCGACTGGCTCGGGTTCGGCGTCGCCAACCTGGTCAACGTGGTCAACCCGGACGCCGTGGTGTTCGGTGGCTCGCTGCGCGACATCTTCATCGCCGGGGCGGACACGGTGCGGCGGCGGCTGGACGCCATGCCGCTGCCGGCCTCCAGGGAGCATCTGCGGTTGCGGGCCGCGGCTCTCGGCCGTGACGCCGTCCTGATCGGGGCCGCCGAGTTGGCCTTCGACAAGCTGCTGGCCGATCCGCTCAACGTCGGCGTCGCCGGCCAGTCAAGTTCCGTCGACCCGGTCTAGGCGATCTCCCGCACCACGCTGGTGCCGTTGCCCGGCCGGGACTCCCAGTCCCACGACTCGTGCAGCTCCAGGCGGCCGTCGGCCCGGACCCGCACCTGCGAGACGCAGTGGCCCGAGGACGTCTGGCCCTCGACATTGAGTTGGACGTAGCGAAAGTCCAACCGGTCGCCGTCGCGGGTGCCGACGAGGCAGCCGCGACGGATGGACCCACCGGCGTACTCGGCCCAGACCTCGTCCGCCCGCTCGTGGTAGGTGAAGACCGTCTCGGTGCCGACCTCACCGGCCGCCACGTCCGTTCCGGCGGCGAACCGCCGGCCGTCCAACGAGATCCTCATGCCCGCGGACGATAGTCGATCCATCGATCCCGTACGTTCTACCGTATCTTGTACGGTAGGGCTCCGGTGTTCGGCTGTGGAAGGGGACGGGTGTGACGACGAGCGGTGCGGCGATAGTGGTGCGAGGGCTGCGCAAGCGGTACGGGGACCGGTTGGCCCTGGATGGGTTCGACTTGGAGGTGGACAGCGGGACGGTGTGTGGCCTGCTCGGCCCCAACGGGGCCGGCAAGACCACGTCGGTGCGGATCCTGTCCACACTGCTGCGCCCGGACGAGGGTCACGCCGAGGTCGCCGGGTTCGACGTGACCCGCCAGCCCGATCAGGTGCGCTACCGGATCGGCCTGGTGGGGCAGCATCCCGCGCTGGACGAGGCGCTCAGCGGCCGCCAGAACCTCGTGCTCTTCGGCCTGCTGTTCCACCTGGGCCGTCGCCGGGCCCGGCAGCGGGCGGTCGAGCTGTTGGAGCGGTTCGGCCTGGCCGACGTCGGCGAGCAGCCGGTCAGCACGTACTCCGGGGGCATGCGTCGCCGGTTGGACCTGGCCGCCGGCATGGTCCTCGCCCCCGCCGTGCTGTTCCTCGACGAACCCACCACCGGGCTGGACCCGCGCGGCCGGAGCGAGGTGTGGGAGTCGATCCGAGGGTTGGTCCGGGCGGGCACCACCGTCCTGCTCACCACCCAGCACCTGGACGAGGCCGACCAGCTCGCCGACCGGATCTCGGTGGTCGAGGCCGGGCGCATCGTCGCCGAAGGCACCCCCGACGAGCTGAAGACGCAGCTCGGCGGCGACCGGATCGAGGTGGTCGTGGGGGAGTCCGCCGACCTCGCGATCGCCGTCGCGCAGATGCGTCGGGTGGTCGTCGACGAACCGATTGTCGACGTGGACCGGCGCGCGGTCAGCGCCGGCGTGGGGCACCGGGCCGGCGCGCTCGTCGAGGTGCTGCGGGCGCTCGACGCCGCGCAGGTCACGGTGGTCGACATCGCCCTGCGGCGGCCTACCCTCGACGACGTCTTCCTGCACGTCACGGGTGGTCGGGTCACCGTGGAGGTGACCGCGTGAGCGCCACACACCCGCCCGCGACCGTGGACCTGACGCCCGGCCGGCCCGCTGCCCTGACGGACAGCGGCGCCCTGGTCTGGCGTGGCCTGGCCCGGTGGCGGCGTGACCCCGGGCCGCTGGTCGCCTCGCTCGGTTTCAACATCCTGATCGTGCTGATCTTCGCCTACCTGTTCGGCGGGGCGATGCAGGTCCCCGACGGGGGCAGCTACCGGGAGTTCCTGATGCCCGGCATGTTCGTGATGACGATGGTGTTCGGCATCAGCCTCACCACGATCGCCGTCGCCGACGATCTGGAGCGTGGGGTGACCGACCGGCTCCGTTCGATGCCGGTCGCACCACTCGCCCCGCTCGTCGCCCGCGCGGTCACCGACCTGCTCTTCGCTCTGGTCACCCTCGCGGTGCTACTGGCCACGGGCCTCGCCGTCGGCTGGCGCGTCCACGGTGGTGTCGGCGCCGCGCTGGGCGCGGTGGGACTGATCCTGCTGCTGCGCTTCGCCCTGGTCTGGGTCGGCATCTTCCTCGGCCTGGTCGCCCGGGGGCAGACGGCCGTCGTCGCCGTGCAGACCCTGGAGTTTCCGCTCGGCTTCCTCTCCAACGCGTTCGTCGCGCCGTCCACCATGCCGGCCTGGCTCGGCGCGGTGGCCGCCTGGAACCCGCTGTCGGCAACCGTCGGCGCCGCCCGGGAGCTGTTCGGCAACCCGGGCTGGGGTGGCGACTCATGGGCCGCGCAGCACTACCTCTGGTTGGCCGTGGTCTGGCCGATCGCGCTGGTGGCCGTGTTCCTGCCGCTCTCGGTGGTCCGCTACCGGCGGCTGTCCGGCTGAGGCGATCGCCGGGGCCCCCGTGGCTCCGGCGATCACCCGCCCGGTTACGCGATCCGGCGGACCCGGCGCACCGCGAGGTAGAGCAGGAGCGCGGCGAGGGCCACGAAGATGCCCGTCTCGATGCTCTGGAACAGCCAGAACCGGTCGGCCGGCTGGTACATCTCCCAGTTGTACGCGCCCGGCCCGAGGCCCAGATCGGCACCGCAGACTCGGCCGGCCGGGCCCTTGCCGCCCGGCGGGCACTGGATGCGGGTGTTCTCCGCGACCATCGTCCCGTCTGCGTCGCGGATTCCCAGGGCGAGAACCCAGTTGCCCCGGTCGCCCTCCGGAATCCCGGCCCCCTCGATCGGGAACGTCTGGGTTTTGGCGGGCTGGTAGTGCGGTCGGGCCAGGATCTCCACCGCTGCCCGTACGCCGATGTACCCGGCCAGGGTGATGCCCATGGCGGGCAGCATCCGCTTGAAGACGGTGCCGGCGAAGATCCCGAGCGCCACGGCGAACAGGGTGTACCCGATCGGCACGATGCCCTGCAAGTCGAAGACGATCACGCCGAGTCGACCCTCGTGCGCTGCCTGGGTGAGCGGTTCGACCCACCACGACATGCCCAGTCCGTAGCCGACCGCGAGGAGCACGACCGCACCGCCGACCAGCCCGAACTTCACCAGTGCCCAGCGGGTGCGGCCGACGCCCTGGGTCCAGACGAACCGGTGGGTGCCCTGCTCCACCTCGCGAGCCACCAGCGGTGCACCCCAGAACAGGCCGACCAGCACCGGCAGGGTGATCAGCAGCACCGCCACCAGGTTCAAACTGTCGTACCGGTCGCTGAAGCGGCGCAGGCCCACCTCACAGGTCTGTGCGGCAGTCTCGCTGAGGGTCGACGGGCGTAGACACTCCGCGAGTCCGAGGTTGGCGAAGGTGTGCCGCATCGACAGGCCGATCGGCACCAGCACGGCGGCGAGCACCAGGAATCCCAGGAGGGTGTAGAACGCCAGCTTGCGGTGTTGCCGCCAGGTCAGCCAGATCATGCCGCCACCCCCCACTCGCTGTGACTGGTCTGCGCGACGCCGTCGGCCAGGTAGGCCAGGACGACGTCCTCCAGGCTGACGTCGCGGACCGTCCACGCGGGATCGGTGACGGGACCGTCGGTGCGTACCAGCAGCGTGGACTGCCGGTCGGTGTGGCTGGCCCGGACCACGTGCGCGACGCCCCCGATCGGACCGCCGTCGTGCCGCGGGCCGACGAGCTGCCGGTGCCCGGCAACCAGGTCGTCGACCGAGCCGGTGAGCTGCACCTGGGCGGCGTTGAGCACGATCAGGTAGTCGCAGACGCGCTCCAGGTCGGCCAGCAGGTGCGAGGAGAGCAGGACGGTGGTGCCGGAGTCCGCCACGCTGCCCATCAGCGACTGGAGGAACTCCCGACGGGCCAGCGGATCGAGGCTGGCCACCGGCTCGTCGAGCAGCAGCAGCCGGGGTTGTTTGGCCAGTGCGAGAGCGAGCGCCACCTGGGCCCGTTGCCCGCCGGACAGTTTGCCGACCGGCTTGTCGGGCGGTATTCCGAGCTGCGCCAACCGGGTCCGGGCCAGTGCCGCGTCCCATCGCCTGTTCAGCTTGCCGCCGGCGATGACCAGCTCGGCGGCGGTGAAGTCCCGGTACAGCGGGGTGTCCTGGGCGACGAACCCGATGTCGGCCAGCCCTTCCGTGTCGCCGTACGGCGACCTGCCGAACACCCGCACCGCGCCCTCGTCGGGCTTGAGCAGCCCGACCGCCAGGTGCAGCAAGGTGCTCTTGCCCGCGCCATTGGGCCCCACCAGCGCGGCGATCCGGCCGGCCGGAAGCTGCAACGAACAGTCCCGTAGCGCCCACGTTCTGCCGTACCGCTTGCCCAGCCGGTCGGCCTCCAAGACCATCTCCATCCTCTGTCCTCTCGTACCGCTCACGCGGGTTCCTTCTGTGGGGCGTCGTCGGTGAGGGTGGCGCGCAGCGTGGTCTCCACCAGGGCGACGACGTCCTCGGCCGTGAGGCCGGCGGCCCGCGCCCGCTGCAACCACGCCACGAGGTCGTCACGCAGCTCGGCCTGGTTGGGCAGGGACGCGCCGGCCAGGGTGCGCTGGACGAACGTGCCCACCCCGGGTCGGCCGCCGACCAGACCCTCGATCTCCAACTCCCGGTACGCCTTCAGCACCGTGTTCGGGTTGATCGCCAGCGACTGGGCGACGTCCCGAACCTTCGGCAGCTGATCGCCGGGCGCGAGCAGACCGACCCGCAGCGCCTGCTTCACCTGCTGCACGAGCTGCATGTAGGTGTTCACCTTCGACCGGCTGTCGAGCACGAACTCGATCACTCGTGATGATCCTTCCTGTTGTCCTACGACAGTAGGACTAATAGACAGCTTGGTCGGGTCGGCGGCGTCTGTCAAGCGCGAAGGGACCGTGGCACCCGTGGGCCACCGACTGGCACCGACGGGTCAACCGCCCGGGAAGGGAACATGCACGCGATCCGTACTCGAGGGGGAGGTGCTCGATGGTCACCAACGACCTCCGGGCGACGACGGCGACACCGCTGCAGATCGCCCGCGCCCGGGGCCGGGTACGCGGACGGCTGATCCTGCTCGGCCCGGCGTTCGTCGCCGCCGTGGCGTACGTCGACCCGGGCAACTTCGCCACCAACTCGGCGGCCGGCGCCCGCTACGGGTATCTGTTGGTCTGGGTCGTGGTGGTGGCCAACCTGATGGCCATGCTGGTGCAGACTCTCACCGCCAAGCTGGGCCTGGCCACCGGCCGCAGCCTGCCGGAGCTGTGCCGCGAGCGCCTGCCCCGCCCGCTCAACCGGATGATGTGGGTGCAGGCCGAGCTGGTGGCGATGGCCACCGACCTGGCCGAGGTCATTGGGGGAGCGGTCGCCCTGTACCTCCTCTTCGGCATCCCGCTGCTACCCGGCGGGCTGATCATCGGCGCTGCCGCGTTCGTCGTGCTCGCCCTGCGCTCGCGCGGGTTCCGCGCCTTCGAGATCGCCATCGCCGTGCTGCTCGGCGTCATCGTCCTGGCGTTCGCGGCCAACCTGCTCGCCGCCGGCTCCGATCCGGGCTCGGCCATGGCCGGCCTCGTGCCCCGCCTCCAGGGCACCGACAGCGTCCTGCTGGCCGCCGGCATCCTCGGGGCGACGGTCATGCCGCACGTCATCTACGTGCACTCCGCGCTGACCCGCGACCGCATCCCCGCGACCGACGACGCCGAGCGCCGTACCCTCTTCCGGGGCCAACGTACCGACGTGCTGCTCGCCCTGACGGCGGCCGGTGCGGTCAACCTCGCCATGCTGCTGATCGCGGCGGCCAGCTTCCGTGGCGGCGGCCCGGTGGGCGCCGACAGCCTGGAGGGGGTGCACGCGGGCCTGGGCGAGAGCATCGGCACGGCCGCCGCCTTCGGGTTCGCCGTCGCCCTGCTGGTCTCCGGGCTCGCCTCCACGAGCGTCGGCACCTACGCCGGCGAGGTGATCATGCAGGGCTTCCTGCGCCGCCGCGTTCCACTGCTGCTGCGCCGCCTGGTCACCCTGGCGCCCGCCGTGGCCGTGCTCGCCATCGGCCTCGACCCCACCCGCGCCCTCGTGCTGTCGCAGGTCATCCTCAGCTTCGGCATCCCGTTCGCGCTGATCCCGGTGGTCGCCTTCACCCGTCGCCGGGACCTCATGGGCAACCTCGTCAACCACCCGCTGACCACGGCAACCGCGTCCGGAGTCGCCGTCCTGGTCGTCGCGCTCAACGCCTTCCTGCTGTGGCAGGTAGTCGCCGGCTGAGCCGGCCGGGGACGTCGCCGCCGGTAGCGGCCCGCGCGACTGCTCAACTTTCAGCGGGTGGGGAGTTGTCGACGCAGCGAAACGCCGTGGTCGGATGCCGAGACGAGGCCCTACCTGCGGAGAGCGGGGGTGTGCGGCGCGGCCTCACTCCTCGCGGCGCATGACGAAGTTGTACGAGAGGATCACCAGAGCCAACGCGCCACCGAACGCGGCACCCGCGGCGATAATGGCCTCGC
Organism: Micromonospora sp. DT44; assembly: GCF_049841635.1. Classification (NCBI taxonomy): domain Bacteria; kingdom Bacillati; phylum Actinomycetota; class Actinomycetes; order Micromonosporales; family Micromonosporaceae; genus Micromonospora; species Micromonospora sp. DT44. The sequence goes on from NZ_JBNCKS010000001.1 coordinate 112,904, forward strand.
CCGTGCTCTGCTTGGTCGCCCAGTTGATCCAACCCGCTGCCATGCCGATCAGGCTCGCCGCCAGTACGGCGACGACCAACAGCAGCACGCGGGTGGCGACGTTGTTGCCCATCGAGGGTGTACCTCCGTGTAGACACAGTGATCCCTTGTGGATCCCGCGTCCCCCACGGGAAGGCTTCGCCTTGCTTCGCAAGATGGCAGTCGCCAGAGGTCGGTGTCAAGCGCGTGCGGCAATCACCAACAAGGTTCCGACAAGTCGGTAGGAGGGTGCGACAGGTCCCTTCGCGCAATGCGGTTTCGCCCGGGGACGGGCGGACGGGCCTACTCGTCCTCGTCTATTGGGCGGGGGCGTCGGTGCTCGGCGATGTACTTCTCTACATCAGCCTTGAGCCAGATCGAACCGACCGACAGCCGGGCGTACGGAGCCGGGAAGTGTGGCGACTGCTGGATCTGGCGGAACCGTGAGCGGCCCACCCCGAGCATCGCCAGGACCTCGCCCGCCGCGACGAGTTCGCCCGGTCCATCTGCCATGCGAACGAAGGTAGACCGCTGGTAGCAGGTCAATGTGAGCGCGCTTAAGTATGCGCGCCAGGGTTGACAGGTGGGTGACGCCTGGGGTGGGATCGATTACGCCCCGTCGGCACTTGATGTGGAGCCCAGCGGCGGCAGGTGCCCCATCCGAACCCACCCCCGGAGGCTGGAGTGGAACAGGAACAAAAGGTAGAGCGGCTGAACGATCGCGTGCGCCAGCTTGAGGCGTCTCTCCTGGATGCCCGGCGAGAGCTGTTTGATGTCCGGGGCCGGCTTGCCGCCGTTGCGCGAATGACCGATGACCTCGAAAGGGTCCAACGGGCACCCGGTGTCATCTTCGGGACGGTCAACTCGATCATTCACAGCCAGTCGTCGACCCTGCGCCGACCTGGCCGGTGGTCGCCGGTCCGCTACCACGGGGGTCAGCAGTGAGTGGCCAACGGCACGCCCCTGTCCGGCCGTTCTGGTTCTGCGCGTCCTGCGTGCATCCCTGGCCGTGCGAGCAGGCGAAAGTCGAACTCGTGGCCGACTACTCGGACGAGCCGAAGCTGCTCGGGGTGGACATGGTCGACTGCCTGACTGAGGCGAGCCGGGACCTGACCGACCTGTACTGGACCGCACCCGATCCGGTGGAGCACTACCGCCGGTTCTTGGGCTGGGTCAAGCAGGCCTTGGCCGCCCGCCGACCCCGCGACTCCGGTCACTTCCACTGGTTCTAAGCGACGTACCCCCTCGCCCGTAGGGTCGGGGCGCCGCCAGCAGGCAGTCCCCAACGACGAAAGCGACGCGACCGGCAGGGTCGGGTGCGGCCGGTCGCGGGCGGAGTTCTCCAGGCGAGGCGTCACCGGCGCGGTCAGGTGCGGCGGCCCTCGTCGCGGGTGGGGATCGCCTGACGTTGCTCCAGGGCGTCCGCCGGGTTGGCGTCGGCCGGCAGGGACGTCACCTCCTCCAGGGTGCCCGCCGGCAGCGAGCCCTGCTCGGCCAGGTCGGCCTCGGACGCCTCCGGGTCCACGTCGCCGGAGACCCGGTCCGGCGGTCCCACGTCGAACGCGTCCTGCCGCTGCTCGGCGGCGTCCGCCTCGGGGGGAGGGATCGGTTCGCCCTGTTCGTCCCGGTACGTACTCATCGAAGCCTCCTGCCCGGCGGATGTCGACATGACACCGGGCCGTTGCCTACCCGCCGCCGTCGTCCTCACGCGTGGCGTCACCACCCGCCGTGCGGTGCGGTCCGCGCAACGTCCGGACGCGGATGCGTCGGGTCCGCGCGGTTGGTCCCTGTCGCCGGCCCCGATCGGCCAGGATGGGCGGGACGGCCGGGCCGCCGGTCGCGACGAGGAGGCGGACGATGCCGGTACGCGGCTGGGTGACCCGGGGGCGGCGCGTCCGCACGACGGCGGTGGCGACTCTCGTCGCGGGCACGGCGTCGCTGGCCGTGGCCGTACCGGCGGCTCCGGCGGCGGCCGGTGCCGCGACGGCGGGCGACCCGGTGTGCGAGATCCGCGACGAGCGGCTCAACGAGATCTCCGGGATGGTCAACACCGACGACGGGTACGTCGTGATCAACGACGGTGCCGACGACGAGGCCCGCCGACGGATCTTCTTCCTCGACAAGCGCTGCGCGGTGGCGCGGGCGGTCAGCTATCCCACCCAGCCCCGGGACACCGAGGACCTGGCCGTCGGCCGGGACGGCACCCTCTGGGTGGCCGACATCGGCGACAACGACCGCAACCGCGAGACGATCGCGCTGTGGCGGCTCGCGCCGGACGCGGACCGGCCGGTGCTGTACCGGATGACGTACCCGGACAATCCGCACGACGCGGAGGCGCTGCTGATCGACGCGCCCGGCCGGCCGCTGATCATCACCAAGGGTGGCAGCGGCACCGTCGTCCTGTACGCCCCGACCACCGCGCTGAAGCCGGGCGCCACCACGCCGTTGGCCTCCGTGGGCAAGGTGGTCCTGCCGTCCACCACGACCAGCAATCCGTACTCGTTTCTCGGCCGGAGCGTCGTGACCGGCGCGGCGAGCGCGCCGGACGGCCGCCGGGTGGTGCTGCGCAGCTACGCCGACGCGTTCGAGTACGACGTGACCGGCGGCGACCTCGTCGGCGCGCTGACCTCAGGCACCCCACGGAGCACGCCACTGCCGGACGAGCCGCAGGGCGAGTCGATCACCTACAGCCGTGACGGCCGGTCGCTGCTCACCGTCTCCGAGTCCGCCGACCAGCCGGCCGGCAGCCGACCGACGATCCTGCGGTACCCCGCGACGGTGGCCCCCGCCGCTCATCCCGCGGAGTCCACCACGGCGGCCCCGCCGTCGCCCGCCGCGGCCAGCCCGGCGGCGCAGGCGGCCGGTATCGGCGGCGGTCAGGTGTGGTCGCTGGCGGCCGGCGCCGGGACGCTGCTGGCGCTGCTCGCCGTGGCCGGACTGCTGTGGCGGCGGCACACCGACCGACGCTGACGGGCGGCTGACCGTCGCCGACCGGTGGTGACGTCGGGCGGGCGGGTGCCGCACCGTGAGCCGGCGGATCGGCGCGGTGCGGGAGGATGGGTGGATGTCCGTGCTGTCCGCGCTACGCCACCCGATCGTCGCCGCCCCGATGGCCGGCGGCCCGTCCACGCCGGATCTCGTGTCGGCGGTCTCCGCTGCCGGGGGACTCGGGTTCCTGGCCGCCGGCATGATCGACACCGGCCGGCTGGTCGCCGACATCGCCGCGGTGCGCGCCCGTACCGACCGGCCGTTCGGGGTCAACGTCTTCCTCCCCGGTGACGGGCGGGTCGACGAGGCCGCCGTCTCGGCGTACGCGCGGCGGCTCGCGCCGCAGGCCGAGCAGTTCGGGGTGACGCTCGGCGATCCGGTGGGCGGGGACGACGCGTACCCCGAGAAGCTGGCCGCGCTCCTCGCGGACCCGGTGCCGGTGGTGTCCTTCGCGTTCGGACTGCCCGACCGCGCCGCCGTGACGGCGTTGCGGGAGCGCGGCACCGAGGTGTGGGCGACGGTCACCCGACCGGACGCCGCCACCGCCGCCGCCGACCTGGGCGTTGACGCCGTCATCGTGCAGGGCACGGAGGCCGGCGGGCACCGCGGCGGTCAGCCGGATGACGACGACTACGCGCTGCTGCCGCTGCTGCGGCTGGCCGTCGGATGTGGCCGTCCGCTGGTGGCGGCGGGCGGGATCGCCGACGGCCCCGCGCTGGCGGCGGCGCTGGCCGCCGGGGCGGTCGCGGCGCAGGTCGGTACGGCGTTCCTGCGCTGTCCGGAGGCGGGCAGCTCGCCGTTGCACCGCGCGGCGGTGGCCAGCGTCGCCCCGACCGCGCTGACCCGGGCGTACACCGGCAAGCGGGCCCGTGGCGTGGTCAACGACTTCCTGCGGACGCACGACGGGCAGGCGCCGGTCGGCTACCCGCAGGTGCTGCACCTGACCCGTCCGCTGCTCGCCGCCGCCCGGCGTGACGGCGACGCCTCAGTGGCGAACCTGTGGGCCGGGCAGGCGCACCCTCTCGCCCGGGACGTGCCGGCGGCCGAGCTGGTCGCCGAGCTGAGCACCGCCGCCCGGGTGGCGCTGACGGAGGCCGTCGAGCGGGCGGGCCGCTGGGGCTGAGCCGGCCTCCGGCCCCGGAGTCTGCTGGCCACCCGTTAGAGTCTCGCCGTGATCGAGATCGGCGCGCACGTCGACCTGTCCCACCCGTCCGACCGGGTCTGGCTCGCACTGACGGACCGGGAACTGCTCGGCCGCTGGTTCGCCGAGGCGGACATGGTGGAGGGAGTACCGGACCGGCTGGTGCTGCACACGGCCGACCTGCCCGGCTTCGACGCCGACGTCGAGGTCGAGGTGACCGAGCGGCAGGTGCCGGAACTGCTGGCGTTGCGCTGCGACGAGGCGGGCCGGCTCACCGAGCTGACCTGCACCGTCACCGCCACCAGAGAGGGCAGTCGGCTGGCCGTGCGGGAGGTGCCGACCCACGGCGCCTGGTCGGACGAGCAGCGCGACGCCCGCGAACAGCAACTGCGTCAGGCGCTCACCGTGCGTCTACCGGCCATTCTGGACTGGCTCGCGTTCCAGCAGGTCGACCTGCGCCGAGGCGAGGCCGGGCTGACCACCGAACTGCCGGTGATCGCGGCGACCGGCCCGGCTCGGCGTCGTCGGCGGACGGTCGTCGTCGGGCTCGTCGGGGTGCTGCTGGCGGCGGGGGCGATAACGTGGCTGACGCTGCCGGACGAGTCGAACCCGGTGACCGCGCCCACCTCGTCGCCGACACCGACGCCACCGCAGCCGAGCGTCGTGGCGGCGGCGCCGACCACACAACCCAGGGCCACGGCCTCCGCACGCCCGTCGCGCACCGCGACGCCGACCAGCGCCCGTCCGACGCGTACCCCGTCGGCGAAGCCGTCGCCCACCCCCACTCCCACCGGGCCGCCGCCCCCGCCCCCGCTGGTCGCGCGGTACGACACCGCCTCCAGTCGGCTGTTCGGCTACACCGGGGAGGTGGTGGTGGACAATCCGGGGCCCGCCCCCGTCGAGCAGTGGGTCGTGGTGGTGACCCTGGCCGAGGGCAGCAGCGTGGACGACGTCGACGGGGCGGACTCGTCCCGGGACGGGCAGGCGCTCACCTTCACCGGCGCGGCCCTGCCGGCCGGCGGATCGCGGACGATCCGCTTCGACGTCCGCGACAGCCGACCCAAGGCCCGTGAGCCGGAGGGGTGCACGGTGGGCGGCAACCCCTGCGCGGGGTTCTGACTAGGCTCCTGACGCATGGCACTGCTGCACCGGGCGACACTGCGCCCCACGAAGCTCGAACTGCTGACGACCTGGCTGCCCGGCCGACCCTGGTACCGGGGACCGGCCGGCGTCGAGGTGGTGAGTCGAGGGGCGTACCGCTTCGACGATCCGGACGGTGAGGTCGGCATGGAGACGATGCTGGTCGCCGCCGCCGACGGGCCCGTCCACCAGGTGCCGCTGACCTACCGCGCCGCGCCGCTCGACGACGCCGACGAGTGGCTGGTCGGTACCACCGAGCATTCGGCGCTCGGCCGCCGCTGGGTGTACGACGCCTGCGCCGACCCGGTGTACGCGGCGGCGCTGACCCACGCCGTCCTGAGCGGCGCCGGTCAGGCGGAGCAGTACTTCGTCATCGACGGTCGGCGCGAGGTGCGACCGCCGGCGATGACGATCGACGTCGACGTCGACGTCGACGTCGACGTCGACGGCGGCGGGGGCGGCGGCGGGGACGTGCCGGCGGTCGGCGCGGTCCGGCAGGTCGTCGACGAGGACGACACCGTCATCGTCACCGACGCGGTCGAGCTGGTCGTCGTTCGCCGGCCGGTCGCCGGGGTGGGCGAGGTTCGGGGCGTCACCCTGCGCGGTTCCTGGGACGGGCAGCCGACGACCGTGCCGCTGGCGTACGTCCGCACGCGTTAGACGGCGGTGGGCGGCCCGGTCGACCGGGCCGCCCACCGCGTTCACCACTGTGCCGGAGGCGGCGGCGGTGCGACCGGCGGCCGGTCGTCGCAGGTGATCGTGTTGGGCAGCAGCCACGGCGCGAGCCAACCGCCGTCGTTGCCACCCAGGTCGGTGAGGGTGAACTCCGAGCCGGCCGGGGTGAAGTGGAACGACCCGCAGTTGTTGACGCCGACCGCGCCCACGTTGCGGGCGTCCACGTTGGCGAACGAGGCCGAGCCGGCCGTACGGGCGCTGACCACCGAGGTGCCCGTGCCGTCGACCCGGACGTCGCGGAAGCGCACGTTGGTGATCGAGTAGAGGTCCTTCACCGGCCAGTCGCTGACCAGCATGATCGCGTTGTAGGTGCTGTCCAGGTACGCGTCACCGGTGACCTCGACGGCCGCGTCGATGCTGCGGTCCAGCGCGAACATCCAGATCGCGCCGAGCCCGATGTTCCAGTTCAGCTCGTACGTGCCGGCACGGGCCGTGGTGTTGCCGGTGAACCGCAGGTACCCGGCGAACGGCTCCGCGCCGAAGCGGGCGCCGGCGTGCAGGCCGCTGCCCTCGCGGACCGGGTCGGCGACGAGGTTGTGCGAGACGGTCGTGTCGGTGCCGCCGTAGATGGCGATGCCGTTGGCGAGCGTCGGCGACTGCACGGTGTTGTGGTCGAACGTGTTCCGCGCGTTGGCGGTCTTCTCGGACCACATCGCCAGGCCGTCGTCGCCGGTGTTGCGGACGAAGGTGTGCGCCACCAGGGAGTCGGTCACGCCGGTGTGGAAGTTGAGCGCGTCGGCGATCTGGTCGACGACGATGGTGTTGGTGACCCGGACGTTGCGCATCGGCCCGTCGAACCACAGGCCCGCCTTCGTGTGCCGCAGGTGCAGCCCGTCGATGGTGGAGTCGCTCATCGCGCCGCCGATCGCGTTGACCTGGTCGGTGTCGATGCGCTCGCGGACGTCGCCCTCGATGGCGAAGCCGGACAGGTGCACGTTGCGGCTGCCGCCGTCGGCGGCATCTCGGCCGTAGAAGCCGACGCCGGTGTGCACCGAGCCGTCCGGCGCGGGGGTCGACAGGGCGACCTCACGGCCCTTGATGACGGTGTGCCAGTTGCCGGCGCCCTCGATCGTCACGTCGTCGACGATGATGTGCCGGTTGACCTGGTAGGTGCCCGTCGGGATGTACACCTTCAGGTGGGTGCGGCGGGCGAAGGCGATGGCCTTGTCGATCGCGTCGGCGGAATCCCGTCGGCCGGTCGGGTCGGCGCCGAACGCGAGGACGTTCGCCGCGAGCAGCCGTACGCGCGGCGGCGCGACCAGTTCGGAGTCGAGCAGGTCGATGACCGTCCAGGCGGCGGCGGTGCCGGTCGGCGCGGTGAGCCGGACCTTGTCGCCGGACCGGTAGGTGCGCCCGAGCAGCAGTCGCTGCTCGTCGTAGAAGTGGGTGGGCCGGAACGGCTTGTCGATGCTCGGGTACGGCGTGGTGGCCGACGGCACGCACTGGCACTCGGTGATCCACCAGTCCGGGTGCAGCAGGCCGGCCTGCGGGTCGTTGGTGAACGGGTACTGGTTGTAGAGCCACGAGTATTGCGAGGTCAGCGTCATGGTGCGCGCGTGCTTGCCGTTGACGGCCACCGTCAGCGGGGCGGTGATTCCGCCGCCGGACGGCGCGTCCGGGATGCTGTACCGCACGGTGATCCCGTTGGCGGCGCTGGGCAGGACGAACTCGACGTACTCACCCGGGGCGAGTCGGACGGCCCGGCGGCCGGACGCCTCCGAGGGCAGAGTGTAGGCGGACCGGTCGGGGCCGATGATCTCGCCGTTGGTGCGGGCGTTCTCGGCCTCCTGTTCGACGAAGTCGACGTCGGCCCCGCGCCCGGCGACGAGCGCCGGATCGAGTGCCGCCCGGGTGACGACCGGCTGCGTGCCGGGTGACCTGGCCGGGCCGGCGGCGGCCACGGTGGGTCCGGCGACCAGCACGGCGAGGCCGGTCGCGAGCGCGACGGCGGTGGCGGCCGGGCGGCGGCCCGGGCGTCCGCGCGCCGGCAGGATGCTGCGAGACATGGGTGACCCTCCTGGGTGGGTGGTGGTGGAGGTCCGCCCGGCGTTCCCCTGGACGCCCGACATTGATCGCCATGATGCAGCACCGAACATCTCACTGCAAGACGACCATCGAAGATTGAAAAGAGACGACTATTGGACCGCAAGAAATGGACGGATGGCGAGTTGAGCTGCGGCGCGTCGCGTGCGCCCCGAACCGGTACGGCCGGCGTAGGGTGAGCCGCGTGGAGCACGAAGATCGGATTGCCCTCTTTCTCGACTACGAGAACCTGGCGTTGGGGGCCCGCGACCATCGTGGCGGCGGGGCCTTCGACTTTCGGCCGATCGCCGACGCGTTGGCCGAGCGCGGGCGGGTCGTGGTGCGCCGGGCGTACGCCGACTGGTCGTACTTCGACGAGGACCGGCGGATGCTCACCCGGTCCCACGTGGAGTTGATCGAGATCCCGCAGCGGATGGGGGCGTCCCGCAAGAACGCCGCCGACATCAAGATGGCCGTCGACGCGATCGAGTTGGCGTTCGAACGCGACTACATCTCCACCTTCGTCATCTGCAGCGGCGACAGCGACTTCACGCCGCTCGTCCACAAGCTCCGTGAGCTCAACAAGCGGGTCATCGGCGTCGGGGTGGAGGGGTCCACGTCGGCCCTGCTGCCACCGGCCTGCGACGAGTTCCTGTACTACGACCGGCTGGAGGGCGTGGACATCCCACCCGTCCGCGCCCGGCACGCCCGGCCGACCCGGCAGACCGGCCCCGACCAGCGGCCGACCGAGCCGGAGCAGCAGCGGGAGCCGGAGGTGGAGGAGCAGCCGGTGGGGGAGGAGCCCGGCCGGGACGTCGACACGCTCGCCGTGCAGGTCGCCCAGACGGTGGCCGGTCTGCAGGGCAGCGCGAGCGGCGAGGTGACCGCCTCCCGGCTCAAGCGCACCCTGCTGCGCAAGGACCCGACCTTCAGCGAGTCCGACTACGGCTTCCGTACCTTCGGCGAGCTGCTGCGCCACCTCGCCGAGCACAACGTGGTCGACCTGGCCGAGGGGCCCGCCAAGGGTGACCCCGAGGTGTCCCTGCCCGAGCACGGCGACCGGGAGGTGGCGTTCGGCCTGCTCCGGGGCGTGGTGGGCGACCTGGGCAGCGCCGGCAACCCGGTGGCGCTCTCCGGCCTGAAGAACCAGCTCCGCCGGGTGCGGCCCGACTTCAGCGAGAAGAAGCTCGGCTACCGCAGCTTCCTGCAGTTCTGCAAGGCCGCCGCCACCAGCGGCGCGGTCGACCTGCGATGGAGCCCGGAGGCGGACGACTACCTGCTCACCTCGTCCTGACCGCATCGACCGCTGTCGAGCGGAAGTGTCGGGACTGCCCATAGGGTGGACGGCAGGGCTGCCCCGAGGGCGAGGTGAGGGTCGGCATGCCGGGACGTGGGGAATGGACACTCGTCGGCCGCGAGGGCGAGCTGAAGACCATCGAGGACGTCGTGGCGGCGCGGGTGCCCGGTCTCGTGCTGGTGGGCGACGCCGGCGTGGGCAAGACGCGGTTGCTGCGGGAGGCGTTGGCACGCGCCGGTGACAGCGGAGTCGAGTGCCACTGGGTGTCGGCGACCGGCGCGGCCCGCTCGATCCCGTTCGGCGCGGTCTCGCACCTCATCCCCGCACCGACCCGGCCGCACGCCGACCCGATGGGGCTGGTCGTCACCGTGGAGCGCGACTTCGCCCGGCGCAGCGCCGGACGCACGGTCATGATCGGGATCGACGACGCGCACCTGCTCGACGAACCGTCCGCCGGGCTGCTGCACCAACTCGCCGTGCACGGTCTGGCGGTGGCGGTGGCGACGGTCCGCGCGGGCGAACCACTCTCCGACGCCCTCACCTCACTGTGGACCGGTTCCGGTCGGCGACTGGAGGTGCGTCCGCTGCCGTCCACCGCCGTGGACCATCTGCTCGACGAGGCCGCGCCGGGTCCGCTCGACGCGCTCAGCCGCCGCCGGCTGCGGCAGCTCGCCGACGGCAACCCGCTGCTGCTGCGGGAGCTGCTCGCCGACGCGATGGAGACCGGCGGCCTGCACGAGGTGCGGGGCGTCTGGCGCTGGCGCGGCACCGCCTCCGGCAGCCCCCGGCTCGCCGAGCTGGTCAGCGCCCGGCTGCGCGCCCTCGAACCGGCGGCCCGGCAGGTGCTGGAGGTGGTCGCCTGCGGCGAACCACTCTCCCTGGCCCTGCTGGAACGGTTCGTCGACCCGACCGCCATCGAGGCCGCCGAGCGCAGCGGCATGGTGGTCGCGGAGCGCTCGGGCGCGCGTACGGCCCTACGGATGGCCCATCCGCTCTACGGCGAGGCGCTGCGCGCCAGCATGCCCGCCAGCCGTTCCCGGACCGTGTTCGGGCAGCTCGCCGACGTGTTGGCGAGCATGCCGCTGCGCCGCCGCGACGACGCGCTGGTCGCCGGTGTCTGGCAACTGCGCTCCGGCAGCGTCCGGCACCCGGGTATCGCGCTGGCCGCCGCCCGCCAGGCGATCGACCGGTTCGACATCGACCTGGCCGAGCGGCTGGCCCGCACGGCGTACGACGCCGGGCCGGGTTGGGAGGCGCAGTGGCTGCTGGCCCGGGTGTTGCAGTACCAGGCGCGCAGCCAGGAGGCGTTCGACATGCTCCCGCCGGCCCCGCCCCCGGGCAGCAAGCGCCTCGCCATCTGGGCGATCACCCGGGCCGGGTTGCTGTACTGGGGCCTGGACCGCATCGACGAGGCGCACGAGACGCTGCGGATGGTGCCAGAGGGCTCGCCCGGCCACGACCTGGCCGAGGCCACCCGGTCGTGGGTGCTGTTCTACGACGGCCGGTGCGAGGCGGCGTTGGCGGTCGGTCAGGCAGTACTCGCCCGCCCCGACACCGGCGTACGCGCGGCAAGCTGGGCGACCATGGGCGCGGCCTCGGCGGCGGGCATGCTCGGCCGGCTCGGGCTCGCGGCGGAGCTGGCGCGGCGGGGCCGGGCCGTGCTCGCCGCCGCGCCCGAACACCTGCCCTGGAACGAGGCCCAGGTCGGGCTGGGGCTCTGCTACGCCCGGTACGCCGCCGGTGAGCTGGCCGAGGCCGTCGAGCTGGCCGACGAGGGCTACCGCGCGGCGGTCGCCAGCGACGCGCGGGGGATGGTCGCCGTGTGGGCCGGGTTCCGGGGAATCATCGGCAAGGCGCAGGGGCAGCTCGACGCCGCCGAGGCAGACCTGCGCGAGGCCATCGCCCTGGTCGAGGAGAACGACCAGTACCACCTGGTACGGACGTACTGGGCCGAGCTGGCGGGCGTGCGGGCCCTGGCCGGCGACCTGTCCGGCGCGCGGCGCTGGCTGGCCGCGGCGGACGCCCGGGAGCGGACCGCCAACCGGATCTTCCACGCCTGGGTGGAGCTGAACCGCGCCTGGGTGCAGGTCGCCGAGGGCGACCTCACCGCGGCGATCCGTACCGCCCGGCACGCGGCCGACCTGGCCCGCAGCAGCGAGCAGCCCACCATCGAGGCGGTGGCGCTCTACGAGTGCGCGCGCCTCGGCGCACCGGAGCCGGTCCGGCACCGGCTGCGTACCCTCGCCGACCAGCTCGGCGGCCTGGCGGCGACCCTCGCCGACGCGGTCGACGGTCTGCTCCACGACGACGGGCCGGCCCTGGAGGCAGCCGCCGACGACCTCGTCGCCCGTGGGCACACGCTGCTCGCCGCCGAGGCGGTCGGTGTCGCCGCCCGGGCGTACGCCCGACGGGGCCGACCTCGACTGGCGGTGGCGCAGCGGGCCGCGACGCTGGCCGAGGCCTGCCGGGGCGTACGCACGCCGCTGCTCGCCGCGACCGCCCCGGGCGTCGAGCAGGCGACGCTGACCCGCCGCGAGCGGGACGTCGCGCTGCTCGCGGTCGCCCTGTCCAGCCGCAGCATCGCCGACCGGCTCGGACTGTCGGTCAACACCGTCAACAACAACCTGGCCCGGGTCTTCACGAAACTGGGCGTCCGCAACCGCCGGGAGCTGGCCGTCGTGCTCGGTCACGAGACGGTCGGGCGTACGGGAGAGGGTCACCGCGAGCGATCCCCGCTCGACAGTAGGTAAGGCCGACTGATCTACCGGGTTACCGCGCGCGTCCCTACCGTGCGGTAACAACCTACCGGTGCACTCAGTCCCTGGAGGACGGCAATGAGCCAGTTGGATCGAAGCGGACCACCAGGACCACGACCCACGAGGTCGTTCCAGAACGTTCTCTTCGCCGCCGGGATGGCGCTGGCGGTGGCCACGCTCACCGCGGTGGTCGCCCCGACCGCCGGGGGCGCCTCACCCACCCCGGCGAGCGCCGCCCCCGCGGCCGAGTCGTACGACGCAGCGCCCTGCACCCGCGAGTTGGAGGGCACGACCTGGCTGCTCGACCCGTGCGTCAAGCCGGGCGGGAAGCTCCCGGCGGAGGTCGAGGCGCGGCTCGCGCAGATCCGTACCCAGAACCGGGCGGCAGCCGACGACTGCCCGACCCCCACCGATTCGGCCTCGGCCTCGGCCTCGGCCTCGGCCTCGGCGTCGCCGACCCGGCAGACCCAGTCTCCGGTGACGGCTGAGCCGGTCGTGCAGCGCGCCCCCGGCGCGACCGCGACCGCACCCACCACGACTGCCTCGCCCAGTGGTTCACCCACCTCGTCGCCCAGCGACTCGCCCTGCCCCTCGGGCAGCGCGTCGCCCTCGGGGAGCACGGCGCCCTCGGGTAGTTCCTCTCCGCCCGGTAGCGCGTCGCCGTCGGAGAGTTCCTCGCCGTCGGGTAGCGCGTCGCCGTCGGAGAGCTCTTCGCCGTCGGGTAGCGCGTCGCCGTCGGAGAGCTCTTCTCCGTCGGGTAGTGCGTCCCCGTCGGAAAGCTCTTCGCCATCAGGTAGCGCGTCGCCGTCGGGTAGTTCCTCTCCGTCCGGTAGCGCGTCGCCGTCGGGCAGCTCCTCACCGTCGGGCAGCGCCTCACCCAGTGGGTCGTCGTCACCCAGCAACCCGACCGACCCCACCGACGGGCCGCCCTGGCCCACCGGCGGGCCCGGGTCGCCGCCACCACCGCCGCCGACCGGCTGCCCGCAGGTCAACGGCAACCCCACCCTCGTGGACGCCAACAAGGACCGCATCCGCTGCCGCGAGGTGCAGACCGTCGAGGACGACACCGTCCTCACCGTCACCGGCGACTCGATCAGCTCGTCGCACCACCAGTTCGGCTTCGGGTTCATGGGTCCCGGCTGCCCGAACACGTCGTTCGACGATCGGGGCATGCCCGGCAACAACGGCGTCTACAGCTACGCCCGGCGCTACTTCGACATGAACGGCAGCATCGTCGACTACGACAACTACGCGCGGACCGGGTACGGCACCGGCGACATCATCTCCGGACGGGCCGGCCCCGACTCGTGCGGCAACGCGTGGGCCCGGGTGGCCAGTCCGCTCGGTCTGGCCACGGCCCGCATCGCCAAGGCGAAGAGCGACAAGCACGACGCGTACCACGTGACGACCGGCGGCGTGAACAACACCAACTGGACGACGGTGCTGACCCGGCTGGCGAAGTGCCGGGGCTACGAGTTCGCGGCGGAGACCCTGAACTCGTACGGCGTGTTCCGCTTCGAGTGGGCGGCCCAGGGTGGCAAGGCCGGCATCATCACCAACGGCGGCGGCTGCAACTTCTGGCTCGACCTGCCGGTCGGTGAGGACTACTACATCAACGTCCGGGTGCCCCGCTACGACGGCCCGAGCCAGTACGCCGGTGTCAGCGCCGATGCCACCTTCATCGTCAACTCCCTGTTGGCGGCGGGCGCCGACAAGGTGGTGTGGATGCTCTACTACGACATCACGCCGGCCAACATCGACATCGGGCAGTACGGCTGGATGCAGCTCAAGGCGTACCTGCCGGCGGCCCTGCTGACCTACGTACCGCCGCAACCGGTGTCGATGCTGTCGCCGCTGATCGACCCGCTCTGGGTGGGCACCGTGCGGGGCGTGATCAGCGACCTCAATTGGGCCATCCAGTTGGGGGTCCCGTTCGACCCGGCCGTACGGGTGGCGCTTCCGCCGCCGTTCACGCCGGGTGACATCCAGATCACTGCCGAGGGAGGGTCGCCACATCCCAGCCCATCGGGTCAGGACAAGCTGGCCAACACCCTGGCCAGCGTGCTGAACGGCATCTGAGTCGCTCCTGAGTCATCGCTCAGGCGGGGAGGAGCCGCCGTTGCGGTTCCTCCCCGCCGACACACAGGTCGATCTGCGCCCGAATTGCGGCTATCGACCCCATATATGCCCACCTGCGCCGTACCCCCGGCGCGAAAATTGCTATACGGTCGGCGAATGAAGGTGGAGGAACACTGGTGGAACGGTGACACGACCCCGCGCGGGCGCCGGGACGTGTACATCCGTACTGACGGGCAAGGTTGGGAGGTCCGCGCCCAGATCGGTGGGGCGTCGGGCCGTGAGCGGGTGCAGCAGTGCCCCAGCCGGGCCTCGGCGACCATCCTCGCCGACGCCTGGCGCGGTACGCACCCATCCTGGCGCGAGCTGAAGCAGCGCTGATCCGGCACCGGGTCGGGCCGGCAACGCCCCCCGCGCCCCCCGGCCCCCCCGGTGCTCGACCTCACCCCCTCACCCCGTTCTCCCGGGGTCACCGCTTCTGCAACATGACCGCGGCGAACGCCGACGCCCACTCAAGCTGAGGGCAGTCGTCCCGGCCCCTGCACTCCAGGCATCCACCTGCCCGCCATGGTGAGTCGAGCGCATCCGTCCAGTGCGCGTCGAGCACGCGTTTGGCGGTGAACAGTTCGGTGGCACGAAGGAACCTTCACCGGCCCATACCGACCAGCGGATACCGCGAGGTGGCCGAGGATCTCGCCGCACGAATCGCAAGTGGGGAGTACGCGCCGGGTGAGCGGTTGCTCACGTACAACGAACTCTCCGCCCTCTACGACGTCAGTAGTCTTTGATCACTTGATGCTTACCAGTTCGGGGAGGCTTGCTGAAACTGGTGAGCATCAAATGATCAAGCCAGAGGCGCAGGATCAACTCGACATCGCCGATGTGGGGGCATTACGCCGCCCGGATAGCGCAACATCGGTGATGTGGAGTGGATCAACCCCAGCGGCCAGGTCCGGTGGGCGCATTCCCTGGGGCAGGCCGGGTACACGGGGGCGGTCCGCGCGCGATGGAGGTCGCTCATGTCGCAGGGTCCCGACGAGGACAACCCTCGGCTCGATGAGGAGGTCCGGGAAGCCGAGCGCCGGCTCGCCGCCCTCACCACCTCGTCGGACGACGCGCTGACCGACGACGACGCCCGCGTGCCGGACGACGCCCTCTCCGAGCAGGACGAAGCTCTCTCCGAGCAGGAAATTGCCCTCTCCGAGCAGGAGGAGGCCCCCTCCGAGCAGGAGACGGAGTAAGCCTCAGGCGGTCGGGACCGGAAGCACGACGCCCTCGGCCGCCGATCGGTGCGCCAGCTCGATCAGCTCGACCGTGGCCGCCGAGTCGCGCGGGTCCACCGGCATCGGCGTGCCGTCGCGCAGCGCCGCCGCCACCTCGGCGTAGAAGCTCTGGTACGCCCCGGGCATGGTCGGTGTCGGGCGCAGGTCACCGTCGACGCCGAGCAGGCCGTACCGCTCCGGTGGGACCTCGCCCCAGCCCGGCTGGTCCGGTCGGCCGCCGTCGTGCAGCGCGGCCTCCTGCACGTCCAGCCCGTAGGTCGTGTAGCCGGCCCGGTCGCCGAGCACCCGCAGGCGGGGGCCGAGCTGAGCGGTGATCGCCCCCATCCACAGGTGCGAGCGCACACCGTTGCGGTGGGTCAACGCCACGAACGCGTCGTCGTCGACTTCGGCGCCCGCGCGGCGGCGGTCGACCTCGGCGTAGACCCGCTCGACCGCGCCGAAGAGCTGCACGGCCTGGTCGACGAGGTGCGCGCCCAGGTCGAACAGGGCACCACCGGCCTCCTCCACCCCGGCGAGCTCCCGCCAACCCGGCTTGATCGTGGGGCGGAACCGTTCGAACCGGGACTCGAACCGCAGCACCCGCCCCAGCTCACCGCTCTCCACGAGCGCGCGGGCGGTCAGGAAGTCGCCGTCCCAGCGGCGGTTCTGGAACACCGTCAGCGGCACGCGGAGACGGTCGGCCTCCTCGACCAGCGCCCGGGCGTCGGCGGCGGTGGGGGCCAGGGGCTTGTCGACGACGACCGGCAGGCCGGCGGCGAGGGCCGCCCGCGCCATCGGCACGTGCTGCCGGTTCGGCGTCGCGACCACCACCAGGTCCAGATCCTCAGGTGTACGCCACAACTCGTCGGCGTCGTCCACCAGGCGGGCGTCGGGGAAGTGCTTCTGGGCCTGCTCGCGCCGCTGCGGATCGCGCGTCACGATGGCGTCCAGCCGCAGCCCGGGTGTCGCGGCGATCAGCGGAGCGTGGAAGACCCGACCCGCCAGCCCGTACCCCAGCAGACCGACCCGCAGCGCCTCCGCCATGCCGTACCCCTTTCTCCTGGCCCGCGCCCGGTTCGGCGGCGGTGCCGGTGGTCGAATCTACGCCGGGCCCGACCCGGACCCGGGCCGGGCCCGGCGCTGGTCAGCCCACCGGGTCGGCGCGCAGATAGGTGAGCACGGCGAGCACCCGCCGGTTGGTGTCGTCGCTGGGCGCCAGGTCGAGCTTCAGCAGGATGTTGCCGACGTGCTTGCCGATGGCGGCCTCGGTGACGTGCAGCCGGGCGGCGATGGAGGCGTTGGAACGGCCCTCGGCCAGCACCGCCAGCACCTCCCGTTCGCGGGCGGAGAGTGCGGCGAGCGGGTCGCGGGGCCGGTGCAGCAGTTGCCGCACCACGTCCGGGTCGATGGCGGTCCCGCCGTCGGTGACGCGGCGCAGCGTGTCGACGAACTCGGTCACCTCGGCCACCCGGTCCTTGAGCAGGTAGCCCACCCGCTGGCCGTCGCCGCTGTCCAGCAGCGCCGCCGCGTATCCGGTCTGCACGAACTGGCTGAGCACCACCACCGGCAGGTCGGGCCGTTCGGCGCGGAGCGCGACGGCGGCGCGCAGCCCGTCGTCACGTCGGCCCGGCGGCATGCGGATGTCGGTCAGCACCAGGTCGGGCTGGTGCGCGTGGGCTGCCTCCAGCAGTTCGGGCGCGGAGCCGACGGCCGCGCACACCATGAAGTCGAAGCGGGTCAACAGCGCGACCAGGCCCTCGCGCAGCAGCACCTCGTCCTCGGCGAGCACCACCCGGGTCACCGGCGACATGGCAGCTCCACCCGGACCAGGGTGGGCCCGCCGGGAGGGCTGGCCAGCAGCAACCGGCCGTCGGCGGCGGCGACCCGGTCGGCGAGGCCGGTCAGGCCGGTGCCCCGGGCGGGGTCGGCGCCGCCGCGCCCGTCGTCGGACACCTCGACGACGAGGTCGCCGCCGGCCCGGGTCAGGCGTACGTCGGCGCGGGTCGCCGCGGCGTGCCGGGCCACGTTGCCCAGCGCCTCGGACACCACGAAGTACGCGGTGGTCTCGACGATCTCCGGCAACTCACCATCGACGTCGGCGTGCACCGTGACCGCGACGGGAGACGCGTCGGCCACCTCGCGGACGGCGTCGGCGAGGCCGAGGTCGGTGAGGCTCTGCGGCCGGATGCCGTGCACCAACTGCCGCAACATCACCATCAGCCCCCGCGCCTGGTCGTGCGCCACGGCGAGGGGCCGGGCGGCGGGGGAGTCCTCGGGTACGTCCAGCCGGGCCAGGCCCAGTTGGAGGGTGAGGCTGGTCAGCCGCGGCTGTGCGCCGTCGTGCAGGTCCCGTTCGATGCGCCGCCGTTCCGCCTCGTACGCGCCGACCAGCCGGGTCCGGGAGCGGGCGACCTCGCGCAGCGCGGCGGCGTCGACGGGGCTGGTCAACGCCCACCGCGCGACCGTGGCCTGTGCGGCGGCGAGCAGCCCCGCCGCGTAGCAGAGCACCGGGACGAGCAGCACACCCACGATCGCGTACGGGATGGCTTCGCCGGTGTTCTCGATCGGCCGCCAGATCACCACCGGATCGGCGGCACCGGCCAGCCAGGGGCTGCTGACCATCCCGAGGTCCAGCAGCACCAGCACCAGGAACGTCCAGTACGCGACGGGCACGACACCGCCCAGCCAGAACAGGTACGCCACCTCCCGCCAGCTGGCCGCGCTGCGGTAGCGGTCGACCAGAGAAGACCACGGCGACGCGGGCGGCAGCGGGCGGCCGTCCACGAGGCCGAGTCGCCACCGTTCGACGGCGGCGACCGGAAGGCTAGCGAGCGGCGCGAGGGCCACCAGGGTGAGGCTGCCGACCGCCAGGAACAGCATCAGCGGTATCGACGGCGCCCTGCCGTGCTGTCGCAGCGCGTTGGCGGCGGCCAGCAGGGGCGCGCCGATGACGAGCAGCCCGACGGTGAGCACACCGGCGATCGGCACGGTGGTGACCAGGTAGGCCAGCGCGCGCCAGGGCCAGGCGGAGATCAGCCAGTCGCGCCTTCGCAGGGCGGCGGCGAGGTGACGGGGGTGTTCCGAGGTCATGCCGCTGACGCTAATCGGCGGCCAGGCGCCGCCCCAGCCGTCCAGATCCCCTCTTCGAGGTAGGCCCAGCACTACCGGCGTGGTGTGCGGAGTCCGGAAACGGGAAGGACGCGCGGGGCGTGACCTGCGGCGGCTGGAGTGACATGGGTGTGAGAACCTTCGTGGTGGTCGGCGGGACCAGCGGGCTGGGCCTCGCGGTGGCCCGGCTGCTGCTCGACGAGCACCGCGTCGTGGTGTTCGGCAACGAGCCGGCCGAGGTCGCGGCGACGACCGACGAGCTGGGGTGCGACGGCGCGGTCTGCGACATCTCCTCCTACGAGCAGGTCCGAGACGCGTTCGCCGAGGTGGTGGGGCGCTACGGCACCGTCGACGGGGTCGCGGCGTGCGCGTCGATGTGGGCGGGCGGTGACCTCGGGGACCTGCCGGTGGAGCACATCCGGCGGGCCGTGGACATCAACGTGCTGGGGACGACGTACCTGCTGCGGGAGGCGCTGGAGCATCTCCAGCGGCAGGGCTACGGAAACGTGGTGTATATCGGCGCGATGGCGCTCGCCGCGCCCCGGCCCGGCATCCCCGTCTATCGGGCGACCAAGAGCTACGGCAGCAGCCTGGTCGATTCACTGGGCGAGGCCCAGCACAGCAACCGGATCAAGGTGATGCAGTTGCACCCCGGGCCGATGCCGACCCGCTTGCAGGAACGCGTCGGCGCCGAGTTCCTCGACGAGGTGTACGCCCTGCCCGAGCAGGTCGCCACCGAGGTCGTCCGGCTGCTGCTGTTGCAACCCGACGACCTCTACGTCTCCGGTGAGCGCGTGCTGCGCGCGGACGGGCGGTGGTGACGGCGGCTGCCGGACCGGGGGACCGTCCGGTCTCCGCGTGGGCGCCCCTGCGCGGCGCCGTCTACCGCAACCTGTGGCTGGCCCTGCTCGCCGCCAACATCGGCACGTGGATGCAGACCGTCGGCGCGCAGTGGCTGCTGATCCACCACTCCAACGCCTCCACGCTTGTCGCGCTGGTGCAGACCGCCAGCCTGCTGCCGATCCTGCTGCTGGCGCTGCCCGCCGGGGTGCTGGCCGACAGCTTCGACCGTCGGCACCTGTTGATCGCCGTGCAGCTCTTCCTGGTCGCGGTGGCGGTGGCGTTGACCCTGCTCACCGTGACCGATCGGATGCCGCCGGCCCTGCTGCTCACCCTCACCTTCGCGTTCGGGGTCGGGCAGGCGCTCACCCTGCCGGCCTGGTCTGCGGTGATCCCGGAGCTGGTGCCGCAGGAGCAACTGCGGTCCGCGTCCGCCCTCGGCTCGATCAGCGTGAACGTTGCGCGGGCGGTGGGGCCGGCGGTCGCGGGTGTCCTGATCGCCCGGACCGGCGTCGCCCCGGTCTTCGGAATCAACGCGGTGGCGTTCGCCATCTTCGCGGCCGCGCTCTGGCGCTGGCGGCCGGGCACCGCGCGCGCCGTCGAGGTGCCCGAGCGGTTCGCCGCCGCGCTGCGGGCCGGCAGCAGGTACGTACGCCATTCGCCGATCGTGCGCCGGCTGCTGCGCCGCGCGTTGGTCTTCGTGATCCCGGCCAGCGCGCTGTGGGCGCTGCTGCCCCTGGTGGCGGCCCGGCGGCTCGGGCTGGGCTCCGGCGGGTACGGACTGCTGCTGGCGGCCCTCGGGGTGGGCGCCATCGCGGGCGGTGTGCTGCTGGCCGTGATCCGTACCCGGCTGTCCGCCAACCAGCTCCTGCTCATCTCCGGCGTGCTGTTCACCATCGTGCTGGCGGTCCTCGGGACGGTGCGGGTGGTGCCGCTGGTGCTCCTCGCCCTGCTGCCGGCCGGGATGGCCTGGGTGACGGTGCTGGCCAACGTCAACGCCGAGATGCAGCTCTTCCTGCCGAGCTGGGTACGGGCCCGAGGGCTGGCCGTCTACCAGGTGTGTTTCGCCGGCGGGCAGGCCGTCGGCGCGCTGGCGTGGGGTCTGGTGGCCGACATGGGCGGGCTGGTCTTCGCCTTCCTCGCGGCGGCGGGGTTGATGTTCGTCGGCACCGTGACGAGCCGGATCTGGCCGCTGCCGGACCTGCGCTCGGTGGACCGCGAACCGGCGGCCTACTGGCCGCAACTGCACCTGGCGCACGAGCCGGACCCGGGCGTGGGACCGGTGCTGGTGACTGTGGAGTACACCGTCCGGCCGGAGCGCATGGAGGCGTTCCTCGCGGCCATGGACGCGGTGCGCGGGGCCCGGCAGCGCACCGGCGCGATGCGCTGGGGGCTGTTCCGGCCGGCCGAGACGACCGGCCGGTTCGTCGAGGTGTACCTGGTGCCGTCGTGGGACGAGCACCTGCGCCAGCACGGCGGTCGGTTGACCGGCGCGGACCGCGAGGCCGAGGAGCGGGCCCGGGAGCTGACCGACGGCATCCCGCAGGTACGCCACCTCGTGCCGGCCGCCGCCGGACCGCGCCTGTCCGACGCCCGCGAAGGGGTCTGAACTCCCGTACGCCCAACTCGTGACCGAATTCTGCCCTTCGTACGTGCAGGACGTGACTGTCGGGGTAGGTGAGGCTCGAGAGAGGGGAGGGAATCATGGATCTGCTGGCCACGACGACCATCCGTCAACCGGCTGCCGACGTGTACGCCTTCTGGCGTCGCCTCGAGAACCTGCCGACGTTCATGGCCCACCTGCAAGAGGTACGGATCACTGGGGAGCGGACGAGCCACTGGACGGCGAGCGCGCCGTTCGACCGCAGCGTCGAGTGGGACGCGGAGATCACCGAGGAGGTGCCCGGCGAACGCATCGGCTGGCGCTCCACCGGCGACGCCGACGTGCCGAACACCGGCAAGGTCTGGTTCGTGCCCGCGCCCGACGGCGTCAGCACCGAGGTGCACGTGCTGCTGGTCTACGACATCCCCGGCGGCAAGCTCGGCCAGGCCGTTGCGAAGTATTTCGGCGAGGAGCCGCACCAGCAGCTCGACGACGACCTGCGCCGCCTCAAGCAGGTGCTGGAGACCGGCGAGGTGGTGCGCTCCGACGGTGCGCCGTGGGGTAAGCGCGCCCGCCGGGAGTTCCCGCAGCGGCCGGCGCAGCCGCTGTCCAGCGACGAGTTGTCCAAGGGGGAGGCGGCATGAGGGCGAACACCTGGGCCGGCCGGAACAAGGTCGAGGTCCGCGACGTGCCGGACCCGAGCATCCTCAACCGGCGGGACGCCATCGTGAAGGTCACCTCGACCGCGATCTGCGGCTCGGACCTGCACCTGGTCGACGGGTACGTGCCGACCATGCAGGACGGTGACGTGCTGGGCCACGAGTTCATGGGCGAGGTGGTGGAGGTCGGCGACGGCGTCGATCCGGGCCGGCTGCGGGTCGGCGACCGGGTGGTGGTGCCGTTCCCGATCGCCTGCGGCGCGTGCGCGGCGTGTGCCGCCGAGCTGTGGTCGTGCTGCGAGAACAGCAACCCCAACGCCGGGATCGCGGAGAAGATGTTCGGTCACCCGGTGGCCGGCATCTTCGGCTACTCCCACCTGACCGGCGGGTTCGCCGGTGGCCAGTCCGAGTACGTGCGGGTGCCGTTCGCCGACGTCGGACCGCTGAAGATCGAGTCCGACCTGACCGACGAGCAGGTGCTGTTCCTGTCCGACATCCTGCCCACCGGCTACATGGGCGCGGAGATGTGCGACATCCAGCCCACCGACGTCGTCGCCGTGTGGGGCGCGGGCCCGGTCGGGCAGTTCGCCATGGACAGCGCCCGCCTGCTCGGCGCGGCCACGGTCATCGCGATCGACAAGGAGCCGTACCGGCTGCGGATGGCGGAGGAGGCCGGGCACACCACGATCAACTTCGAGGAGGTGGACGTCCGGTCCCGGCTGTTGGAGCTGACCGGCGGACGCGGGCCGGACAAGTGCATCGACGCCGTCGGCATGGAGGCCAGCCACGGCAGCGCGCACCTGCACGCGTACGACCGGGTGAAGCAGGCGGTGCGGTCGGAGACCGAGCGGCCACACGCGCTGCGCCAGGCCATCCTGTCCTGCCGCAGCGGCGGCATCGTGTCGGTCATCGGCGTCTACGGCGGTTTCCTCGACAAGTTCCCCTCCGGCGCCTGGATGAACCGGTCGCTGACCCTGCGCACCGGTCAGTGCCACGTCCAGCGGTACATGACGCCGCTGCTGCGCCACATCGAGAACGGTGCGCTGGACCCCACCCGCGTGATCACCCACACGCTGCCGCTGGACGACGCGGCACGCGGCTTCGACCTGTTCAAGAACAAGCAGGACGACTGCGAGAAGGTCGTGCTCAAGCCGTGACGGGCTCGACGCCGGCGAGGGACCGCACGTGGGCCCCGCCGGCGTCGGCCGGCCGGCGTACCGCGTACGCCCGCGTTGCTAGGATTGCCGCACCATGGCGACTGAGCGCAAGCCGACCGCGGACCCGGCCCGCAGCCT
The DNA here is from genome assembly GCF_049841635.1 of Micromonospora sp. DT44. Taxonomy (NCBI): domain Bacteria; kingdom Bacillati; phylum Actinomycetota; class Actinomycetes; order Micromonosporales; family Micromonosporaceae; genus Micromonospora; species Micromonospora sp. DT44. The sequence goes on from NZ_JBNCKS010000001.1 coordinate 135,844, forward strand.
GGCGATCCTCTGGCGCACCCGGGAACCGACCAGCCGCGGCGCCGGGCAGGGGCTCACCGTCGACCGGATCGTCCGGGCCGCCATCGACATCGCCGACGCCGAAGGGCTCGACGCGGTGACCATGCGTCGGGTCGCCGAGGCGCTGGGTGTGGGCACCATGTCGGTCTACACGTACGTGCCGGGCAAGGCCGAACTGGTCGACGTCATGATCGACACCGCGTACGGCGAGATGCCACGTCCCGTCGTCGAGGGTGACTGGCGGGCGCGGCTGGAACGGATCGCCCGCGACAACCTGGCGCTGTACCAGCGGCACCGGTGGATGGTGCGGGCCGAGAGCACCCGCCCGGTGCTCGGCCCACACCTGATGGCCAAGTACGACCACGAACTCGGCGCGGTCGCCGACATCGGGCTCACCGACGTCGAGATGGACGCGGTGCTCACCCTCGTGCTCGGGCACGTGAAGAGTTCCGCGCGCGCCGCCTCCGAGGTGGTCGACCTGGAACGGGAGACCGGCATGACCGACGGCCAGTGGTGGCAGTCGCACGCGCCCTGGCTGGAGACGTTCCTGAACCCCGACAGCTACCCGACCGCGTCGCGGGTCGGCACCGCGGCCGGCCAGCAGCACGGCGCCGCCTACGGCCCGGAGTACGCCTTCGAGTTCGGCCTGCAACGCGTCCTCGACGGCATCTCGGTGGTGGTCGCCGAGCGGGCGGCCTAGCCCTCGACGTCCGGTGCTATCCGTCCGCCTCCGGCGGGGGGACGGCGTTGCCGAGCCGGGCGAGGGAGCGGGCGGACGGGCTGCCCGGCTCGGCGTGGTAGACGACCAGCGACTGGGTCGTGCCGCTGATCGTCAGCTTCTCGTAGCGCAGCTCCAACTCGCCCACCTGCGGATGGTGGAACACGCGCAACCCGCCGCCCGCGCGAGCGGTGACGTCGTGGCGCGCCCACAGCCGCCGGAACAACTCGCTGCCGGCCGTCAACTCGTCGACCAGCTCGGTGAGCCGTGGATCGTCCACCTCCGCCCCCACCTGCGCGCGCAGGCCCGCCACCGCGCTGGCGGCGACCGCCTCCGGGGCCGGGTAGAGCGCCGGCACGCGCGGGCCCAGGAAGACCTCGCGCAGCAGGTTCACCCCGACCCGGTAGATCGGTGTCAGCGCGGTCGCGATCCGGTTCGCGAAGAGCACATCCAGGTGTCGGCCGTGCACGAAGGCCGGCGTTTCCGCCCATGAACCCACCAACTGCCGGATGCCCACCGGTACCCGCTCCGGGCGTCGTGCCGGGCGGCCGGCCGGGGCGTGTCCACCGAGGCGGCGCAGGTGCGCGGTGGCCTCCGTGTCCAACAGCAGCGCCCGTGCCAGCGCTTCGAGCACCTGGGCCGACGGGTTGCGGTCCCGGCCCTGCTCCAACCGCAGGTAGTAGTCGGCGCTGATGCCGGCGAGCAGGGCCAGCTCCTCGCGTCGCAGACCGGGCACCCGCCGGCGACCACGTGCCGGCAGGCCGACGTCACCCGGCCCGACCAGCTCGCGCCGGGCACGCAGGTACTCGCCCAGCGGGCCGGCCGTGCTCACCAGCCCATCGTAGGAGCGGCCGCCGCCGCCCAGCCTGGTCCTCCCACTACCAGGAAAACCGGTAACCCGGATATCGCCGACCGGCCGGGCGACAGTGGGTCAGGTAAGCGTGATCGAGAGAGGGGACAGAGATGACCGAGCGAATCACGACGCCATTCGGTTTCGCCTCGACCGCCGACGAGGTGCTCGCCGAAGTCGACCTGACCGGCAGGCGGGCGGTCATCACCGGCGGCGCCGCCGGCATCGGCGTCGAGACCGCCCGCTCGCTGGCCGCCGCCGGCGCCGAGGTGGTGCTCGCGGTGCGTCGCGTCCCGGCCGGCGAGGAGGCCGCGAGGGACATCGCGGCCAGCGTCGGCGCGGACCGGGCCACGGTCCGCGAGTTGGATGTGGCCAACCAGGATTCGGTACGCCGGTTCGTCGCCGGCTGGGACGGGCCGCTGCACATCCTGATCAACAATGCCGGGATCATGGCTCTGCCCGAGTTGGAGCGCACGGCCGAGGGCTGGGAGATGCAGTTCGCCACCAACTTCGTGGGGCACTACGCGTTGACCGTCGGCCTGCACGACGCTCTCGCCGCCGCCGGTGGCGCCCGGGTCGTGTCGGTCAGCTCCAGCGGCAACCTCTTCTCCCCGGTGATCTTCGACGACCTGCACTTCGCGTTCCGGCCGTACGACCCCCTGTTGGCGTACGGGCAGTCCAAGAGCGCCGAGGCCCTGCTCGCCGTCGAGGCCAACAGTCGCTGGGCCGCCGAGGGCATCCACGCCAACGCCTTGAACCCGGGCGCGATCGCGACCGGGCTGCAGAAGCACACCGGCGGGCTGCGTACGCCGAAGGAGCGGCAGAAGACCCCGCAGCAGGGTGCGGCCACCTCGGTGCTGCTCGCCGCGTCCCCGCTGCTCGACGGCGTCGGCGGTCGCTACTTCGAGGACTGCGCCGAGGCCCCGGTCCGGACCGAGCGACCCGCCGACTACACCGGCGTGGCGGCGTACGCCGTCGACCCGGGCAACGCCGAGCGCCTCTGGAACGTGGCGGCGGACCTCATCGCCCGCTGACCCCGGAACCCGCCCGAGCAGGGCCCTGTGGATGGTACGACTGGGTCGGCGGGTGACGTCCGGGAAGGGGGGCGATGGCGAACGGGCTTCCCGGGCGGCTGCTCCAGAAGCGGGAGGACCCCCGGCGGACCTCGTTCCTGGAGCTCTTCTTCGACCTGGCCTTCATTTTCGCGTTGACCCGGCTGTCCCGGGCGGTGGTCGACGACCCCAGCGTCAACGGTGGCTTCCAGGTCATGGTGATGCTGGCGGCGATCTGGTGGGTGTGGTTCGTGACCGCGTGGTCGGCGGACTGGTTCGATCCCCGGGCGCCGCTGATCGTCGTACTCCTGCTCTGGGTGATGTTCGGCGGCCTGTTGATGGCCGCGGCGGTGCCCACCGCGTTCGGCTCGCACGCCGCGCTGTTCGCCGGCGCCTACGTGGCGATCCACGTGGGTCGGGGCGTCCTGCTGATCCCGGCGCTGCGCGGGCACCCGCTGCAACTGCGGAGCCTGCGGGTGGCGATCTGGTTCGCGATCTCCGGTGCGATGTGGTTGGTGGGCGTGGCCGTCGCGCCGGCCCGGGAGGTGCTCTGGACCCTCGCCCTGGTGCTGGAGTACTCCCTGGCCCGGTTGCGGTGGCCGTTTCCGTGGCTCGGGCGCAGCTCGTGGCCGGACCTCCAGGTCAACGGTGATCACCTCTCCGAGCGGTACCAGCAGATCTTCATCATCGCGTTGGGTGAGCTGATCCTGTTCGCCGGCATCGCCTACAGCGACGCCGGCCTGCACCTCGAGAGCACGTTGGCCTTCGTCCTGGCGTTCGTCACCGCGGTGGCTCTCGCCCGGCTCTACCTGGCGCCGGCCGGCTCGCGGCTGGGCGCGAGCATCATGGCGGCCGGTCCGTCCGGCAGCAAGCTGGCGCTGCTCGCCGGCTACCTGCACCTGCTCATGATCGCCGGCGTCCTGGCCACCTCGGTCGCCATGGAGATGACAATCGAGGACCCCCGCACCGAGGAGACGGCGCAACTGGCCCTCGGCATCGTCGGTCCGGCGCTGTTCCTGACCGCCCGGATCCTGCTCGCGTGGGTGGTCGACGGCAGCCGGCCCTGGGCGCGCCTGGTCGGTGTGCCGGCCATCATCGGCTGCGGGTTCGCGACCCAGCGGCTTCCGCACGTCGCCAACAACGCCGTCGTCGCCGGGGTGCTGGTGCTGATCGTCCTGGTCGATGGGATGCCCGGCCTCCGGCGCTACGCCGCCAGAAGCAGGCGGGACGGCGCGCCCGATCCCCGGCGGGCCGGGTAACCCGCCGATGTCAGCACCGCGACCGGATGCCCCACCGCGAAGCGCCGACGTGGTGGAGTTGCGCGTGCACGGCGTGTCGGGGGCGGAACCCTCGGTCGTCCTGGGCTCGGCGTCGGCGCGCCAGGTCGCGGGTGACGCTCGTGGCGGCTTCTACCGGCCGGACGGGCCGGGCCGCGACGCCCCCGACGGGTTGACGCTCGAGGCGTACCGCTGGGGTGATCTGCCCTCGGGCACGGTGGCTCGGACGATTTCCATGGTCTTGCTGCTGCCGTTCATGCTCAGTAACGCGGCGGCGTGGATGCGACCCACCGGCGAGCGCGCCGCCAGCGTCACCGTCCTCAGCCGGCTCCTCGCGCTCAACCTCACCCTGGTGTACGTGGTGTCCATCGCCGGGGTCGCCCTCGACCTGCTCGCCTGGCGTTGTCTCGGCGCGACACCCTGCCGGGCGCCCTTCGACACGCTGCTCGGGCTGGACGACCGACACGTCGGGCAGCGGCTGGCGGTGCTGGCGTTGCTGCCGATCGCCGCAGTGGGCCTCCTGCGACTGCTGGGGACCCGCCGTCGCCGACCGTCCGGCAATCCGCTGTGGGCCGTGGAGCCGCTGGTGGAGCGGTTGCGGGCGATCCACGTCGCCGCCGCGCTCGGCGTACTCGATCTGCTGCTGCTCACGGCCCGCCGGGCCGGCGGCGCGACGGCCGGGACGAACCTGTTGCTGGCGCTTACCGCGGCGGTCCTGGTGGCCTGCGTCGGTCTGCTCGCCGTCCCCGGCCTGATCGACCGGGCCGCGACCGCGCGGACGGCCACCGTGACCGCACGCGCCACCGCCGTGGTGGCGGCCGGCCTGACCGTGGCGACCCTCGTCGTCGTCGCGGGCGACGGGCGGGGCTGGCCGACGTCGGCCGGGCTTCCCGGCTACGGCGCGATCGCGGGCGGCACGCTGTTCGGCCAGATGGCGTTGCTGGTGCTGCTCAGTGGACTGGTGTTGGGGCAACGGGGTCGCGCTCGCGGTCGCCGGGCGCTGCCGGGGGGCGCGGGCGCCGCGGTCATCGCGGCCATCGCGGTCGGCCTGGCCGGCGCTCTCGCCTCCGGCCTGGTCTACCAGAGCGGGGTGCTGCTCGGCGGATATCGCGGTGACGGCGGGCCGCCGTTGCCGTACCGCTGGACGTTGCTGGCCTTCTTCCTGCACGTCGACGCGGCGGTGCTGTTGGGCGCGGCGCTGACCGTCCTGTCGCGCCGACGTCGCCGCCGCGCGGCGGCGACGATCACCAACCGCGACTTTCCCGCGCCGCCGCCGGGGGCGACCGTGCGGTTGCGACAGGTCACGAAGGCCGTGGCCCGTGCGCGGTTCACCGAGTGGCTGGGCCTGCTGGCCGTCACCTACGCGGTGCTCGCCCTGATCGGGCTGGCCACGAGTCTGCTCGGGCAGTTCGGACGCGAACCCGACGAGGTGGCGTGGCGGGTTCTCGGGCTGCCGGCCGGTGTGGTCGGGATGGGTCTGGTGGGAGGCACCTACCTCGTCGCCGCCGTGGCTCTCACGCTGTTGTCCGGCGGACTCTTCGCGTACCGGACCGCGTGGTTCCGCCGGCACGTCGGGATCCTGTGGGACCTGGGCACCTTCTGGCCCCGGGCCGCCCACCCGTTCGCCCCGCCGAGCTACGCCGACCGGGCGGTACCGGAGTTGGCCGACCGGATCGGCCACCTGGCCGAGCGGCACGCCGGAGTGCTGCTGTGCGGGCACAGTCACGGCTCGGCGCTGCTGGCGCTCGCGGTGCTGCGGCTGCCGCCGGCCGCGCGGCGACGGGTCGCGCTGCTGACCTACGGCTCCCCACTGGACCGCCTCTACGCCCGGCTCTTCCCCGCCTACGTCGACGACAGGACGCTGCGTCAGGTGGGGGAGCGGGTCGGATGGCGGTGGGTCAACCTGTGGCGGGACACCGATCCGGTCGGTGGCTGGATCTTCGCCGCGCACCGCCCCGGAGATCCTTCGCCGGACCCCACCGACCCTGCCGGTCACGTCGACCGGCGGCTGCGGGATCCGGATGGCCTGCTGCCGGCACCCGGCGAGCGCCGGCCTCCGCCGCTGCGCGGGCACCACCCGGGCGAGTCCGATCCGGCGTTCCGGGCGGCCGTACGCGAACTCGTCGGCCGGCTCCGCAGCTCCGACGCGACGTGAAGGAAGTGCCCGTTACTCGGGAATCCGGTCGGACTCCGCCACCACCGCGCGCACCCTACGCAGGGTGGCGTCCGGCGCGCGGATCGCCGCCCGCCACCGGTCCAACGTGCGGGTCAGCACGCGGACGACGAACTGCAACTGGTTGACCTGCTCGCGCAGCGTCCCCAGCTCGGTGCGGGCGTGCAGCGCCTCGCCCTCCAGCTCGGTGATCCGGGTCTGTAGCGGCTGCACCAGGGTGAGGGCGGCCTCGGTGAGGGTGTCGGCGGCGTCGGCCTTGAACTTGCCCCGCTGCACCAGCACGGTGGCGATCGCGGCGAGACCGGTCGAACCGCCGAGGATGCCGAACACACTGAGCGCCACCTGCACCCAGTGTGGCGCGGCAGGGGCCGGCGAGGTGTTCACGGGACACTTCCCTGTAGTTCTTCGTAGCTCACACATTCACATGCTCGGACGAGGCGGCGTAGGTCGACGGCGAGTTGCGCGGCCCGCCACAGCGATCCCACCGCCACCGCCACGACGAACGACGCGGCGACCAGCGACTGCTGGCTCCACAGCGCCAACAGGGCCACCGCGTACATGCCGGTGATCGTGCCGAGCACCAGGACCGACGCGAGCTCGATGCCGAGCCCGGTGGAGAGCCGGCCGGGCCACAGGATGCCCAGCAGCCCGCACACGCCCACCGCGATCAGACCGACCTCCCAGGCGGCCTGGACGGGTGCCGGCATGGACGTCTGGATGGAGGTCGGCCGGACGTCGAGGAGCATCATCATGATGCCGCAGAGGGGTGCCGTGATCAGTACAGCGACCTCGTACGGCTGGTGGCGGGAACGGATACGCAGATACCTCACGGCGACTCCCTGGTCGAAGACCCCCGAGTCCGCCAGCGACCGTGGTCGGTGCCCGCTGAGGGTGACGTGCCCACTGCTGCCGCATGGCACCAGCCCTCAGCCGGGGCGGTGGAGGAACGGTCGATGGTCGAGAGGGGGACCGACGTGCCGTCGTTGGTCGCCGATATCTGCCTGTGTATCACCGCCAACCGGTTTGCGTCCACCTGGTGTAACGTCGCATTCCCGCAGGTCAGGCCGTTTTGCGGGGCGCGGCCGGGCGGTCTGCGGCAACCCGGCCGCCCTTCGGCCGCTCGTTACATTAAGTGTCGGATATCCAACTCCTCGTGGTCGCGCAGCGCCCCCACCACGACGGCCGGCGCCTCCTCGGCCATGAAGTGCCCGCAGGTGACGGTCCGGTGCGTGAGATCCGGCGCCCAGGCCCGCCACACGGCTGCGGCGTCGTAGCCGAGAGCGGCCCCCCAGTCCTGCTGAAGCACGGTCACCGGCATCCGCAGCCGGTTGCCGGCCGCCCGGTCGGCCTCGTCGTGCGCGACGTCGATCCCCGCGGACGCCCGGTAGTCGGCGACGATCCAGGTCACCGCGTCGCGGGACGCGCGCAGATAGGCGGCGCGTACGTCCGCCGGCAGCGCGTCCGGGTCCCGGGTCCAGACGTCGAGGAAGTGGCCGAAGAACGCGTCCGGGCTGCCGCCGATCAACTTCTCGGGCAGGCCGGGCGGCTGCGCCATCAGATACAGGTGAAAGGCGACGGAGGCGTCAACGCCGTGCAGCACGTCCCACATGTCCAGGGTGGGTAGCACATCGAGCAGGGTGAGCCGGCTGATCGCCGCCGGGTGATCGAGGCCGGCGCGGAACGCCACGAGAGCGCCCCGGTCGTGCCCGGCCAGGGCGAAGCGGTCATGGCCGAGCGCGCGGGCCAGCGCCACGACGTCGGCGGCCATGGTCCGCTTCGAGTACGCGCTGCCGTCGCCGTCCACGGGCTTGTCGCTCTCGCCGTAGCCGCGAAGGTCCGGGCAGATGACGGTGTGGTCGGCGGCGAGGTCGGCCGCGACGTGCCGCCACATGAGGTGGGTCTGCGGAAAACCGTGCAACAGCACGATCGGTGGCCCGGAGCCGCCCACGGCGGCGCTGAGCGTCACGCCGTCGGCGACGGTGACGCGCTGGTAGTCGAATCCGTTGATCCTCGGCTGCACGGGTGAGCCTTCCTGGTGAGCGGTTCGGCGCGGGGAATGCCCGTCGCCGGCGTACGTCATCGAGCCTGCCCGGGGGTGATCAGTGGACGGTCAGTGTCTGATCAGTGCGGGCTAGATTGAGGCCATGACCAGGCAGCCGACGGCACCGGTGACGTTCGGCGTGCTCGGGCCGGTGACCGCCATCGCCGGGACCGGTCCGGTTCCGCTGCGGGGGCACCGGCAGCGCCTGGTGCTGGCCCGGTTGCTCATCGCCGGTGGCCGGGTGGTGCCGGTGGAACGTCTCGTCGACGACCTCTGGGAGGTTCCGCCGGAGCGCGCGGTGGGCGCGATCCGGACGTTCGTCGCCGACCTCCGCCGGGCGTTGGAGCCCGACCGGCCGCCCCGGCAGCCATCTGGCCTCCTGGTCACCGAGCCCTCGGGGTACGCGCTGCGGACCACCCCGGACGCGGTGGACGCCGACCGTTTCGAGGCGGCGGTCGGCGAGGCCGGTCGGCTCCTGACGGCGGAGCTGCCCGCGCCGGCCCTCGCGGCGTTGGACGGGGCGCTCGGGCTGTGGCGCGGGCCCGCGTACGCGGACTGCGTGGGCGAGGGCTGGGCCGTGGCCGAGGTCAACCGGCTGGACGAGCTGCGGATGCTCGCCGTGGAACGGCGGGCCGAGGCGCTGCTCGGGCTGGGTCGGCCGGACGAGGCCGCCGCCGACCTGCCCGGCCACCTCGCCGCCCATCCGCTGCGCGAGGACGCCTGGCGGCTGCTCGCCCTGGCCCGCTACCGCGCCGGTCGGCAGGGCGAGGCGCTGGCCGCCCTGCGCGAGGCCCGCGCCGTCCTGGTGGCGGACCTGGGGGTGGACCCGGGCCCCGAGTTGCGCCGGCTGGAGGCGGACATCCTCGCGCAGGCCCCCCACCTCATCGACACCCCCACGGTGGCCGTTGCGGACCGGGCCGGAGCCGTTTCCGACGGCGGGTTGACGTCACGGCGGCCGTTCGTGGGGCGGGACGCGGAGCGGGAGCGGCTGCGGGGTGCCGCCGAGGCCGCCACCCGTTCCGGGCGGCCCACGCTCGCTCTGCTCAGCGGCGATCCGGGCGCCGGCAAGACGGCCCTGGCCGAGGCGCTGACGCGACAGTTGGCCGCCGAGGGCTGGACCACGGCATGGGGGCGCAGCCCCGAGTACGAGGGCGCCCCGGCCGCCTGGCCGTGGACCCAGATCACCGAGGCGCTCACCGGCTCGGAGGTGCCGTCCTCAGCGGGCGGCGTGTCGTCCTCTCCGGGCGGCGTGTCGTCCGACGGCGGGGCGGCGGGCGCCGACAGCGTCGATGATCCCGCCTTGGCCCGGTTCCGCCGACACCGCGCGGTGGCGTCGGTGCTCTCCGCCGTCGCCGACCGGGGCCCGCTGCTGGTGGTCCTGGACGACCTGCACCGGGCCGACGGTGACACATTGGACCTGCTCACCGCGCTGCTCGCCGGGCCGCAACCCGCCACCGGACCGGTACTGGTCCTGGGCACGTACCGGGCCACCGAGATCACCGAGGGGTTGACCGCCGCCCTGGCCCGCGCCGCCGGGCTCGAACCCGCGCGGGAGTACCTCGCAGGCCTGTCCCCGAAGGCCACCGGCGAACTGGCCCGCGCCGTCGCCGGCACGGAACTGACCCCGCCCGCCGTCGCGCTGATCCACCGCCGCAGCGCGGGTAACCCGTTCTTCGTCCGGGAGCTGGCCCAGCTCTACGCCGAGGCGGGCGGCGCGGCGCTGGAGGCGGTACCGGCCGGGGTGCGCGACGTCATCCGGCACCGCCTCGCGCAGCTGCCCCCATCAACCCGTACCGTGCTGCGGCAGGCGGCGGTGCTCGGCCGGGACGTCGACCCCGCCGTGCTCGGCGCGTTGACCGACGACCCGGCCGCGCTGCTGGACGCCGTCGACCGCGCGTTGCAGGCCGGCTTCCTGACCGAGCAGGCACCCGACGGGCGGCTACGGTTCACCCACATCCTGGTCCGCGACACGCTCTACGCCGACCTGTCCGCGCCGCGCCGCGCGGCCTGGCACGCCGCCGTGGCCGAGGCGTTGCAGCGCCATCAGCTCGTCGACCCCGCCACGCTCGCCCACCACCTGCTGTCCGCCGGGGGGCCGACAGCCGCCCGACGGGCCGCCGACTACGCCCGTACGGCCGCCGAACGGGCCGAACGTGGCGGCAATCCGCACGAGGCCAGTCGGCTGTGGGCGCAGGTCGTCGAGGCGGTCGACCGGGCCGGGGGGACCGAGCGGCGCGAGCGGCTGACGGCTCTGCTCGGCCTCGGGCGCTCGCTGGCGGTGACGGGTCGGCTGGCCGAGGCGCGGCGTCACCGTGCCGAGGCGATCGCCGACGCCGAGGCGCTCGGTGACGCCCGGCTGACCGCCCAGGTGCTGGCCGGTTTCGACGTGCCCGCGATCTGGACCCGCAACGACGACGACCTGCTCTCCGAGCGGATCGTCCGGGCCGCCGAGCACGCCCTGACCGGCCTTGGCCCGTCCGAGGCGGCGCACCGCAGTCGGCTGCTGAGCACGCTCGCGCTGGAACTGCGGGGCGTCACCGATGACCGTGGCCGCCGGGCCGCCGTCGAGGCCGAACGGATCGCCCGGACCCTCGATGACCCCGGGCTGTTGGCCTTCGCGCTGAACGCGCGCTTCATGCACGCCTTCGACCGCGTCGGGCTGGCCGACGCGCGGGCCCGGATCGGCGCCGAGCTGGTCGACCTCGCCGCCGCGCGGCACCTGGTGACCTTCGAGGTGCTGGGACACCTCATCCTGCTCCAGGCGTGCTGCGCGCGGGCCGACCGGACCGGCGCGGACGAGCACGCACGCGCCGCCGACCGCCTCGCGCAGCGGTACGAGCTGCCGCTCGTCGGTGTCTTCACCGGCTGGTACGCCGCGCTGCGCCAGGCGTGGGTCGGTGACCGGGACGCGGCGGCGACCGCGTACCGGGCCGCCGCCGAGCGGCTGCCGACCGACGGCATGCCGGGCCTGGCCCAGGGGCTGCTGCCGCTCGCCCTGCTCGGCCTGCGCCTGGCCGACGCTGTCGGCGACCGGTTGGCCCACGACGACCGGCCGATTCCGGGGCCGGACGACGAGGACTGGGCGGGACTGGACTGGGGCCCGCACGAGCCGTGGATCCGACCGCTGCTGCTCGCCGCCGACGGCGACCGGCCCGCCGCCCGAGCCGCGCTTCGGGCCTTGCCGGACGGGCCGCACGACCTGCTGCGGGAGGTGCGGCTCTGCCTCGCCGCTCGGGCGGCGCTGGCGATCGGCGACCGGCCCACGATGGAACGTGTCGCCGTCGCGCTCCGCCCGGCCGCCGCCGAACTGGCGGCCGGCAGCGGGATGGTCAGCGTCGGCCCAGTGGCCGCGTACCTCGCCGACCTGGCCACCGCTCTGCGTCGCGATGCGGAAGCGGCCGAGCACCGCCGGACCGCCCGGGTGCTCACCGCGCGTGTCCGCGCCGACCGAATCTGAACGCCGTCGGGCGCATGCTGGCCGCTGGGACGATCGCGGGTGGGAACCAGCGTGCCGTCACCGCCAGGCAAGGCGACCAGCCGGTGATCATCGGCACCCAGGCAATCCTGCCCAACCATCATCAAAAGACAGAAGCCAGGGTTAACGGCAAATATCTTATGGCGGGTCTGACGGATCTTGTCTCGGCTGGAGGTGGGCGGTCCGTAATTGACGGACATATATTACCGGCACTATTGTGAGCTGACATCACATTCGGGCTGCGACGAGCTCTTCGGACGCTGGTCAGCGGGATGTCGGGCAAAAACTCCTGTTCGTACGACCGCGATCGTGACGATCGGGTCCAGGCTGAATGGACCACTATGCCGCAATGCCTCCGTACGAGAATGTCCGCACTACTCGCTGTCGGCGTCGTGCTCGTCGCCATCGCGGTGCCCACGCCCGCCGTAGCCGCCCCTGTCGGCTCGTTCACCAGACAGGCCTTGTCTGCCGGGTTGAGCCGCACGCAGGCCAACGGGCTGCAGGGTAAGATCGACAACTACGTCCAGACGTACGGCGGTCGCCAGATCTCCGCCAATCAGGTGGACTTCGACGGCGGTCTGTACACGGCTACGGTTCCTGGTGAACCGGCCGTGCGGAACCTGTCAGCCGCCGCCGCATCGGTGGATCATTGCACGGGCGCGGCGCCGCTCTACTCCGGATGGTTCTGCGCTTACCGCTCGGCCGGCTTCCAGGGCGACCAACTTCAGTGGTACAACTGCGGTCGCTACAACATGCCGTGGGCAGGCACCGGCTCGTGGATCAACAATCAGAGTGACAACACGGATGCCTACCTGCTGAATCGAAACTTGAGCGTGGTCGTCCAGAGCTTCGCCTACGACGCCAGTCTGTCGGTCAACTGGACGCCGGTGTGGTACGTCGATGTGTGTTATTAAGGGACGTCTCGTAACTGGGTGAAGGCGTTGCCCGGCATCGGCCTGGTGGCCGGCCGGCGGGACGAGGTTGTGAACGTTGGCCGATGCCGAAACCGGCATCGGCCAACGTGTGGCCGCTGCGGCGGCATATTTACCAGCCCTTTTGGCTCGTACGCGCCCAGTGGCGCTCCATACGCCCCGGTTTACTGATCACTGTTGGCGCCGAGTCGACGTGTAGTCCGGTTCTGATCACGTACAGCTCACGCTCCCCGGCGACTTGCCGGTTTCTCCCGGATCGAGCCGACCGGTGCGGTCAGATGGAACCACCGGCCTGCGCCGCCAATCGGGGATCTAGGGGGTACGCCGTGCAGGGGCTCGTGCTGATCGTGGTGCTGGGCGTCACCGTCCTGATCGGCACCACCCTCGGCGGCCGCTACCGGGTCGCGCCGCCGGTGCTGCTCATCGCGTTCGGAGTGCTGCTCGGGCTCGCGCCCCCGCTGTCGGACCTGGTCCTGGAACCGGACCTGGTGCTGCTGATCTTCCTGCCGGCGATCCTCTATCGGGAGAGCCTGACCATCAGCCTGCGGGAGATCCGGGCCAACCTGCCGGTGATCGGGCTGCTCGCCGTGGTGCTCGTGGTCCTCACCATGGTCACCGTCTCGTTTACCGCGCAGGCGTTCGGCGTGAACCCCGCCGCCGCCTGGGTGCTCGGCGCGGTCCTCGCGCCGACCGACGCCGCCGCGGTCACCGGTCTGGCCAAGCGGCTGCCCCGCAAGCTCCTCACCACCCTGCACGCGGAGAGCCTGATCAACGACGGAACCGCCCTGGTGGTCTTCGCGGTGGCCGTGGGCCTGCTCACCCAGAGCGCGGAGCCAGGGGCGCTGGGTATCGGCGAGGAGTTCGTCGGGGCCAGCCTCGGCGGCCTGGTCGCCGGTCTGCTGGTGGGCGTCGTCGTGGTGTTGATCCGCAAGCGGCTCGACGATCCGCTGCGCGAGGGCGCGCTGAGCGTCCTGACGCCGTTCGCCGCCTTCCTGCTCGCCAGCGCGGTGCACGCCAGTGGTGTGCTGGCCGTCGTGGTCGCCGGTCTGGTGCTCGCGTACGCCGGCCCCCGGGTGATCCGCGCCCGCTCCCGGGTGCTGGCGTACGCGTTCTGGGACCTGTCCACCTTCCTGATCAACGGTGGCCTGTTCGTGCTGCTCGGCACCCAGATCCCCCGCGCGGTTCGCGGCATCGTCAGCACCTCGCCCCCGAGGGCCGTGCTGATCGTGCTCGCGGTCACGCTCGCCGTGGTGGTCACCCGGTTGGGCTTCGTCTACCTGACGTCGCAGTCGGTGCGGCTGCGGCGTCGTCAGATGGCGGAGCAGGAGGGCGGCATGCCGAGTTGGCGGGTCGGCACGGTCGCGGGATGGTCCGGTTTCCGGGGCGCCGTGTCGCTCGCCGCCGCGCTGGCCGTGCCGACGATGACGGTCTCCGGCCGCCCGGTGGTCGAGCGAGATCTGATCATCTTCGTCACGGCGCTGGTGATCGTCCTGATCATGCTGGTGCAGGGCACCACGCTGCCGCTGGTGGTGCGCTGGGCGGGGCTGTCCGGCGACCCCGAGCGCGTCGACGAGGCCCGACACGCCCGCCGGCGTGCCACCCAGGCTGGCCTGGACGCCCTGCCCGGAGTCGCCGAGGAGGTGGGGGCCGAGGAGGAGGCCGTACGCCGGCTGCGGGCCGAGTACCAGCGACACCTGGCCGACCTCAACGAGACCGGTGGTCGGACCTCTCAGGAGCGCAAGCTGGAGCTCCGGCTGCGTCTCGGCGTCCTCGCCCACAAGCGACGGGAGCTGACGCGGCTGCGCGACAACCGGGAGATCGACGACCTGGTGCTCCAGGAGCTCCAGTCGGCGCTGGACAACGAGGAGATCCGGCTGCTCGGCCGCGGCCCGAGCGAGTGACCAGCGGCGTTACCCCGTGACGGATTGGTGACATGGGTTCGGCCAGGTGCGGGGCATTCGGGCAGGTCGCCGGCGGGTACGGTGAAGGCCGGTTCGGCGTCTGTCGATGTGCTCGGCCGGTGAGGGGGCCCATGACCACCGGAGCGAGCGCGGCCGAGCCGCGGGTGGTCACCGAACGGCAGTTCCTCGACGAGCTGGCCGCGGTGACCCGCGAGCGTGTCGCCACCCAGTTCCTCTACCTGATGGCGCAGGAAGGGGCCGTCGTCGGCGTCCAGTGGGAACAGCCCGGCGTCGACCACCTCCGCCGCTACCGCGTCCGCGACGCCTGCCCGCACTGCGTCGTCCTCGCCGCCGTGGTGACCCTCGCCCCCGTGCTGCCACTGGACGGGCTGCGGGCCGGTCGCGCCCGGCCGCAGTACGAGACGGTCCTGCGTACCGGCCGGTTGCCCCACCTGGCGTTCGCCCGTCCGGCGGGGGCACCCCGGGCGAGCTGGCTGGGCGACTGCCACGCGGTCGACGGTGACCCGCACTCCGACGCCGACTGCCCGAGGCACGCCGTTCCCGCGCCCACCGGAGACCCGTTGGCGCTGCCCCCGGGTTCGCTGCCCCGGGCCGTACGGGAGCTGTATCCGCATGACGGCGCGGCCACCGCCGACCTGGCGCGGCGGTTACGGATCGCCCAGGACTGGCGCGCGGACGCGCAGGCCGTGGCGAGTGGCATCCGCGAAGCGGCGGCGACCTGGGCGTTCCTGCGTAACTCCTGCGTGCTGGGCGTGCCCGTGCCCGGCGCCAACGGCCTCGTGCTCACCGTGGCGCCGGGGCGCCCCCCGGACGACCGGCCGCTCGGCGAGCTGCACGAGGCGACCGTACGCGCCCTGCCCTCCGGCGGCGGCCCGGTGCCGTACCAGGAGCTGGCCTGCCTGCTGCCCGAGCCGGCGTCGACGACGCAGCGCATGCCGACGTACGCCGGTGCGGTGGACCTGACCGCCGCCGCGCCGGTGCGGACGCTGCGGCTGCCGACGCCGCGCCGGCCGCTGAGCACCACCGGGCGGGGTGTGCTGCTGCTCTACGAGGCCCGGCACGCCATGGGTCGGCACGTGGCGAGCGCGCCGGTGCGCGACAGCGCGTACTGGGATTCCGAGGCGGCGTTGAACGTCTTCGAGTTCACCCTGCTGGAACGGGTCGCCGGGCGGCACTACCAGGAGGCGGTGGCCGCCTACCTTCAGGCGTTGCGGCGCGAGGGTGACCTGCTCGCGCGCCCGCACAAGGTGCTCGACCGGCGTCGCCGCAAGGCGCTGTCGCTCGCGTTCGGCGGGCTGGACGACGAGGAGCTGCACCTGTGGGCGTCGGTCGCCTACCGCAACGCCATCCTGGAACTGCTCGGCGACCTGAAGGCGTTCGCCACGCACCTACGCCTGCAGGCCGGCTGACACCACGCCCTCAGAGCACCTGGGCGAGGAAGCGACGCAGCCGGGGATGCTCGGCCCCCTCGAAGATCCGCTCCGGCGGACCGGCCTCCAGCACCACACCCCGGTCCATGAAGGCGACGGTGTCGGCGACCTGGCGTGCGAAGCCCATCTCGTGGGTGACCACCACCATGGTCATCCCGGCGGCGGACAGGTCGGCCATCACCCCGAGCACCCCCTTGACCAGCTCCGGGTCGAGCGCCGAGGTGGCCTCGTCGAAGAGCATCACCTCGGGCCGCAGCGCCAGCGCCCGGGCGATCGCCACCCGCTGCTGCTGCCCCCCGGAGAGCTGGGCGGGCCGGGCGTCGGCCTTGCCGGCGAGCCCCACCAGCTCCAACTGCGCGCGGGCGACCTGGACCGCCTCGTCCTGGCCGAGCTTGCGCAGGCGGCGCAGCGCCAGCGTGATGTTGCGCAGCACGCTCATGTGCGGGAACAGGTTGAACTGCTGGAACACCATGCCGACCCGCTGGCGTAGCGCGTCCGGGTCGTCCCGCAGCACGCTGCGGTCGTCCAGCAGCACGTCGCCGCGATCAGGCTCGATGAGGCGGTTGAGCGTACGCAGCAGAGTGGACTTGCCCGACCCGGACGGTCCGATCACGCAGGCCGTCGCGCCGCTCGGCACGCTCAGGTCGACGCCGCGCAGCACGCGGTTGGATCCGAAGGCGAGGTGGATGTTCTGTGCCCGCAGGCTGACCGAGGTGGTCGTGGCGGTGGTCATCGCCGATCTCCTTCCGTGGTCGGGGCCAGCGTGGGCTCATCGTCGTCGTCCGGCGCCGCGGTGGTCCGGCCGTCGCGCAGCCGCCGGTCGATCCAGTTGACGAGGTGGGTCAGCGGGACGGTCAACGCCAGGTAGAACAGACCCGCCAGCAGCAGCGCGGATTCGTTCCCGGTGGTGGCCGCGTAGTCCTGCCCGATCCGGAACAGCTCGCGCTGGCTCGCCACCAGGCCGAGGAAGTACACCAGACTGGAGTCCTTGATCAGCGCGATGAGCTGGTTGACCCAGGCGGGCAGCACCCGCCGGATGCCCTGCGGGATGATCACCAGTCGCATCGCGTCGGTCCAGGAGAAGCCGAGCGCCCGGGCGCCCTCCAGTTGGGCCGCCTCCACCGACTGGATGCCGGAGCGGAAGATCTCCCCGATGTACGCGGCGGCGATCAGCGACAGCGCGAGGATGCCCAGCGGGTACGGGTCCGGCCCCCACACCCGCATGCCCAGCGGTGCCAACCCGACGCCGATCAGCAGGATCGTCGCCGCGGCCGGCAGCCCTCGGAACACGTCCGTGTAGACACGCGCCGGCCAGCGTAGCCACCGACTGCGGGAGATGCCGGCCACGGCCAGCAGCAGACCGAACACCGTGCCGAGCAGGGCGGCGGAGACCGCCAGGATCAGCGTGTTGGGCAGCCCGACGGTCAGCATCTCGGGCAACGCCTCGCGCATCGCGTCGATGTCGAAGAACGTTTCCCAGAGGGTGCTCAACGGATCCATCGTTCGCCTCTCCTACCGCCCTGCTCGCTCGTCACCAGGTCAGGACGCGGCCGACGCGGACGCCGACGGCGCCGCGACCGTGCCGCTGCCCGGCTTGAAGTCCGCCGGGATCGGCCGGCCCGGGTAGTACTGCGCCTGCAACCGGCTCCAGGTGCCGTCGGCGATGACCTCGTCGAGGGCCTTGTTCAGCGCCTCGCGCAGCTTGTCGCTGCCCTTGGCGACGGCGTACGCGGTCGGTGCCGGGCTGAGCTGCTTGGCCGCCACGGAGATCTTGCCGTTGCTGTCGGCGGCGGACTTCTCGCCGATCTCGGCCGGTGCGATCCAGGCGTCGGCCGTGCCCGCCTTGAGCTGGTTGATCGCACCGTTGTAGTCCGGCACGCGGACCGGGTCGAGCTGCTTGCCGGTGGCGTAGTCGTCCTGGACGGTGCCCTGAACCACCACGACGCGCTTGCCCGTGAGCTGGTCGAATCCCTTGATCGGCGAGCCGGCCGGCACGTCCAGCCCGAAGTAGCCGAAGTCGTACCCGTTGCCGAAGTCGACGGTCTTCTTGCGCGCCTCGGTGATGGTGATCGAGGAGCTGCCGACGTCGAACTTGTGGTTGTTGACCTGGGACAGCAGCGCGGAGAAGTCGGTGCCGACGAACTCCACCTTCAGGCCGAGCTTGCCGGCCACGGCGGTCAGCAGGTCGTTGTCGAAGCCGGTGAACTTGCCGTCCTTGAGGTACACGTTGGGCGGGGCGTCGGTCAGCGTGCCGGCCCGCAGCACGCCCGGCTGCGCCAGATCGTACGGGTTCCCGCCGTCACCCCCCGAAGAGTCACCCCCGTCAGAGCAGGCACCCAGCAAACCAACGGTCAACAACGAAACCCCAACAACAACAAAACGAGAGAAAATACGCATAACGAACTCCAAAGGGATACGTCGACCCCGTCGATCATGAAGTTGTTGCCGCGACACGCCGGTCGGGCGGGCAACAACTTCATGATCGACGCGAAGAAGGGTCGGGAGGGTAGGGCGGGGAGGGTGGGGCGGGGGGTGGAGCGGGTGGGGCGGGTTAGCGCTTTAGGCGGCGGTACACGCCGCGCTGCGCATTCGCATCAGGTCCACGTGGAGGCGCCGGGTCAGGGCCGGCGTACGCCGGCTGGCCGGTGGTGTGGGGCTGAGGATGTGCATACGGTCTCCCGGGTCTTGGTGCTGACCTGGGTGCCAGGCCACGCTTGCACCGACGTCCCGCCGGTGCCTGGTCCTCACCCGGGGCACCCCACCGCGGAGGAGGGTTGCCGGCCAGCGAGCCGGGGCTTCGCGCTGGCACTCATGACCTGCGCCGAGGCTAGCAGCAGCCACCGGTCGGTCGTCCAGCCGATATGACCACGCTCACCGGCCGCGACCCGCGCTCGGCGAGCCGGTCAACCGGCGTGCACGTGGGGTCGGCGTGTCTGGTCCGGCTCCTGACGGCGCAGGATCTCCCGGGTCACCGAGGCGATCTCGCCCTGCCCGAACGCCAGGTAACGCAGCACGTTGCGGGCCGGGCCGCCCTCGGTCCACTCGAAGTAGATGTGGGGGCGGCGCGTGCTGCGGTCGCGGATCTCCAGCAGCAGCGCGGCCAGCGCGTTGGGCACCGAGGAGCTGGCCAGGCTGAGCACCGGGAAACGGTCGTGCGCCACGCTGCCGCGTACCAGCAACCCGGTCTCGAAGTCCGACGGATCGGTGACCGTGACCTCGACGAAGACCACGTCACTGTCGTCGGGGAAGTCGTTGTCCGCCATGGTCTGGGCCAGCTTGTCGCGGTACTCCGCCAGGTCGCGGCGCTCCGGCTCGTGCGCGATCAGGCGGATCCGGCGTCCGGCGCGCTCGTCGACCATCCCGGTCGCCACCTCGTCGAGTTCCACGTGGTCGACCCGCAGCTCGAACGCCCGCATCACCCGCGAGAGCGCCGACACCAGGATCATCGCGCCGATGAAACAGGCGGCGATCTTCACGCCGTCCGGACGCTGCACCACGTTCGCCACGGTGGTGTAGACGAACACCACCGCGATGATCCCGAACGCGACCGTGCGACCGCGCTGACGCCGCCGCCGCGCCGCGAGCGTCACGGCCGTCGCCGCCGAGGTGATCAACACCAGAACCCCGGTGGCGTACGCGCCGCCCTGCGCGTCGACGCTGGCGGAGAAAATGATCGTGATCAGGAACGCCACGCCGGTGAACACCAGGACCAGCGGTCGGACCGCGCGGGCCCACGTCGGCGCCATGCCGTAGCGGGGCAGATACCGGGGTACGAGGTTGAGCAGCCCGGCCATCGCGGACGCCCCCGCGAACCAGAGGATCGCGATGGTGGAGAGGTCGTAGACGGTGCCGAACACCCCGCCGAGATGCTGGTGGGCCAGGTAGGCCAGCGCCCGCCCGTTGGCGGCCCCGCCCGGCCGGAAGGCCTCGGGCGGGATCAGCACGGTGGTGGTCACGCTGCTGGTGATCAGGAAGACGCTCATCGTCGCGGCGGCGGTGGTGAGCAGCCGCCGCGCGCCCCGGATGCGGCCCAACGGCCGGTCCTCCGAGTCCTGGCGGTCTCCTCGGATGTGCGGCATCACCGCCACCCCGGTCTCGAAACCGGACAGGCCCAGCGCCAGCTTCGGGAACACGAGCAGGGACAGCCCGACCACCAGCAGGGGATCCCCGTGTCCGGTGGTCAGGGCGTTCGTCCAGTCCCCGACCGCACTCGGGTGGCTCACCACCCGCCACAGCGCGTCGGCGATCACCACCGCGTTCAGCGTCAGGTAGACCGCCACCAGGACGACGGCGATCCCGATGGCCTCGCCGAACCCCTTGAGGAACACCGCGCCGAGCAGCGCCACCAGCAGCAGCGTGACGACCACCTCGTGACCCTTGAGGCCGCTGGGCAGGAACGGGTTCTCGTCGAGGTGGGCGGTCGCGTCGGCCGCGGACAGGGTGATGGTGATGATGAAGTCGGTGGCCGCGAAGCCCAGCAGCACCAGCACGAACAGCTTGCCCGGCCAGTAGCTGAGCAGGCGTACGAGCATCGCGATCGAACCCTCGCCGTGCGGGCTCTCCACCGCCACCCGCCGGTAGACGGGCAGCGCGCCCAGCAGCGTCACCAGCACCAGCACCAGGGTCGCCACCGGCGAGAGCGCCCCTGCCGCCAGCGCCGCGATCCCTGGCTGGTAGCCCAGCGTCGAGAAGTAGTCGACGCCGGTCAGGCACATCACCTTCCACCACGGGTGGTGCCGCTCCTCCCGTGGTCGCACGTGCAGGCCCTGCGGCACGGGCTGCTGCGACTCGTCGGCGAGCAGCCAGCGCCGTACCCGGTCGGTCCGCCGGCCGGCACGCCTGTTGACCTCCACTGGCGTCACCCCCGTCCCGCCCATGGTCACCGCGAGTATCCGCCGTCCGCTCGACGTCCGTCCGGCGGTGCGCGGAACCCGCCCGCCGGGGAGTACCGGCCCGGGGCCCCGGGTTTCGGGTCGGAAGCACCGGGGAAGCAGCGCCCCCGTCCCGAACGCCGGGCGGGGCAGCGCCGGGAGGGGAGCGGGCTCGTGGTTGGTGGCCGCCGCTTCCGCCGGGGCGACGGCTTCGGCCGTCAGCTCGACGAGCACGAGGCGCGGGTCGGGGCCGTCCCACCGACGCAGCCGGGGAGCCCGTCCGCCGGCCGTCTGGTGGACAGCGCGGTCTACATCCGGGGACATCGGTTCGCCTCCCCGGCCGGTCTCGCCGAGACGTACGCCTGCCTGCAGACCCAGGACCACGCGATGGCCTGGATCGGGTTGTACCGGCCCGACATCGACCAGATCTCCTCGCTGGCGCGCGAGTTCCGTCTGCACGACCTGGCGGTGGAGGACGCGATCAACGCCCACCAGCGGCCCAAGCTGGAACGGTACGGACACACCCTCTTCGTGGTGCTGCGCGCCGCCCGCTACGACGACCTGCGGGAGGAGGTGGAGTTCTCCGAGCTGCACCTGTTCATCGGGCCCGGTTTCGTGGTCACGGTCCGGCACGGAGAGGCGCCCGACCTGGCCGCGGTACGACGTCGCATGGAGTCCGACGCGCCGATGCTCGCCCGGGGTCCCGAGGCGGTGCTGTACGCGATCCTGGACCAGGTCGTCGACGGGTACGCGCCGGTGGTCGCCGGGTTGGAGAACGACATCGACGAGATCGAGACCCAGGTGTTCGGTGGTGACCCGAACGCCAGCCGGCGCATCTACGGGCTCAGCCGGGAGGTCATCGAGTTCCAGCGGGCCGCCCGTCCACTGCTGGGCATGCTCGACTCCTTGGCGGCCGGCGCCGGCAGCTACGGCGCCGACGAGGAGCTGCGCCGCTACCTGCGGGACGTCATCGACCACCTCACCCAGGTGGTGGAGCGGGTGGACGGGTTCCGGCACCTGCTGCAGAACATCCTCACCGTCAACGCCACGCTGGTCTCGCAGCAGCAGAACGAGGAGATGCGCAGCCTGACGGCGGCCAGCTACGCGCAGAACGAGGAGCTGAAGAAGGTCTCCTCGTGGGCCGCGATCCTGTTCGCCCCCACCCTGATCGGCACGGTGTACGGGATGAACTTCGTGCACATGCCCGAGTTGAACTGGCGCTTCGGCTACCTGTTCGCGCTCCTGCTCATGGTGCTGGTCTGCGGCACCCTCTACCTGGTGTTCAAGCGCCGCGGCTGGCTGTGAACGACGCTCACTCGATGCCGCGCAGGATGTGCCGCTCGTCCTCGAGGTCGTCGTCGCCGGCGCCGATGCGACCGAGCAGCACGGCGGCGGCCCAGATGGTCAGCGGGGTGGCGGCGCCGGTCATGCCACCGCCGGTGCGGTCGTGCTTGGTCTGGCTCCGCTCGCTCCGCGGTGGCCTGCGCTGAGCCTGCATGGGCCCTGCCTCTCGTCGTCGAAGCCGTCGCGGGCGACGCGGTGTGCCCCGCGCGCCCGGCGGTGGCGACCCGCGCAGGCGGGTCGCCACCGGTACGGCATCCACGTCGAACCATCCCACGTCGGGCCGCGTCCGCACCCCCTGTTTTCGGTTTCCCGACTCAGGCCCGCCAAACCGGACAACCTGCCCGGCGGTCGGGCCCGCTCAGCGCAGCGGGTGGGCGATACCACGGGCGTGGTCGGTGAGCGCCGCGCCGACCACTGTCGCCGTCAGCGGCAGCACCTCCAGACAGCGGCGCACCGCAGCGGCCATCAGCGTGTTCGGCACCCGCATGGACAGCGTGCAGTGCGGCACCCAGCGACCCGGCTGGTAGTGCTCGACCAGTTCGATACCGGCGGCGGCGAGCCGGCCGTGCACCAGCCGGTGATGCGCCAGCAGCTCCTCCGTCGGCGTCGGACCGAGCCACAGCACCCGGCCGACGAACTGCCCGGCGTGCTGGAAGTCGAGGCGCAGCGGGGCCGCCACGACCGTTCCGCTCAGCGCCTCGGCGACCTGCTCCGGGTCGAAGCGGGGCGCCACCGCGAGGGACACGTGCGGGCGGTGGCGCTGCTGGAGCAGCGAGCGCATGCTCTGCACGCCCTCGGCCTCCAGGGCGTCCCACAGCACCCGGATCCGCCGCGTGGCGTCCGGGTCCAGATACAGCTCCAGCGCGGCGACCACGTGATCACGGTAGCGGCCGAGGTTCGGGCGTCGGTGGCCGGCGGTACGGTGATCCAAGACCCACCAGGAGGCGTACCCGTGGACGTGAGTGACCTGCTGACCGAGACGTACGACCGGCTGCCCGACCTCGTCCGCGCGGCGGTCGACGGCCTCACGCCGGAGCAGCTGCGCTGGGCGCCCGCCGAGGGGGCCAACTCGATCGGCTGGCTCGTCTGGCACCTGACCCGCGTCCAGGACCACCACATCGCCGACCTGCTCGACACCGAGCAGATCTGGACCGGTGACGACTGGGCGGGGCGGTTCGGGCTCGTCGCCGACCCGCACGACACCGGCTACGGTCACACGCCGGCCCAGGTCGCGGGGGTACGGCCGGAGAGCGCCCAGGCGCTCATCGACTACTACGGCGCCGTCTCGGCGCGTACCCGATCGTTCCTCTCCGGCTTGCGCCCCGCGGACCTGGACCGCATTGTCGACGAGTCGTGGGACCCGCCGGTCAGCCTCGGCGTACGGCTGGTCAGCATCGCCGACGACGACGCCCAGCATGCCGGCCAGGCCGCCTACGTCCGTGGCCTCGTCGAAGCCCGCTGACCCGCGGTTCACCCGATTCGGGTGACTCCCGCTCACCCCGCCGCGAGGGATCCTGCGGGGACGCGGGAGGGGATGTGATGGGCACGACGGCGACGAGCTACCTGGAGCACCTGGACACGGGCCGGCCTTTCGACCTGCCCGAGACGATGGCCGGGACGCTCCGGCTGGACCTGCGCGACGACGGGTACACCGAGCACTGGTTTCTGACCGTGGCGGACCAGCACATCCGGGTCAGCCGCTCGGCCGACGACGCGGACCTGGTCGTCCGCGCGCCCCGTGCGGTCTTCGACGAGTTGGTCAACGGTGATCTGCCCCCGGGCACGGCGCTGCTGCGCAACGAGTTGACCCTGCGGGGCGACATGCGGCTCCTGCTGGTGCTGCGCCGTGTCCTGCCGGGCCCGAGGGGCGCCCGGCACCCGCGCGAGCTGGGGCGGGCCGCGTTGGCCCGGCGGAACGCGCCGGCCGGCCGGTCGGCGGTCGACGGGCCGGACGGCCGGCCATGAGGCAGGAGCTCGTGCACGTCCTCGCCGGCAACGTGTTCGCCATCAGCGACGCGCAGGGTGACGTCGAGGTGGATCCGCAGGCGCCCGTCGGGCTGTTCGCGTTCGACACGCGCTTCCTCTCGCACTGGGTGCTGACCGTCGACGGGGAGCGGATCAACGCCCTCTCGCGGGACGACATGACGTACTTCGAGACCCGGTTCTTCCTGGTGCCCGGCGCCGCGAGCCATTACATCGACGCCGACCTGTCGATCATCCGGCACCGCTCGATCCACGAGTGCTTCCACGAGAAGATCACCGTGCTCAACCACTCGCCAGAGCCCGCCGAGCTGACCGTACGCATGGAGATGGGCAGCGACTTCGCCGACATCACCGAGATCGGCAACCTGCGGAGGCGGGACGTGCGGGTCGACGTCGACCCCGCGCGCCAACGGCTCACCCTGCGCTACGAGCGGCAGCGGTTCGTCCGGGAGACGACGGTCAGCAGCACCGCCGCGGTCGACGTCGACGAGGGCGGAATGACGTTCCGGATCCGCATCCCCCCGCACGGGCGGTGGGAGACCGACCTGCACGTCGTCCTGACCGTCGTCGGGGAGGGCGGCCAGGACATGCGCGACAGCCTCCAGGCGCACCAGCGGGCCGTCCGCACCGGGATGCGGGAGGACCTGGCGGCCTGGCTGGACCGTGCGCCGCGGTTGGTGGCCGAGCGCGGGGGCCTGGAGGAGATGTACCGGGGGAGCCTCGCCGACCTCGCCGCGCTGCGGTACCGGCCACTGTCGACCCCCGAGCGCGTGCCGGTCGCCGGCCTCCCGTGGTCGATGGCCTTCCAGGGGCGGGACAGCATCATCACCTGCCTGGAGACGCTGGCGTTCACCCCGGAGTTGACGCCGGCCACGCTGCGGATGCTGGCCCTGCTGCAGGGCGGGCACCTCGACGACGAACGCGAGGAGGAGCCCGGCAAGATCGTCTCCGAGCTCCGCTACGGCGAGTCGAGCGTCTTCGGTGAGCGACCGAGCGCGGTGTACTACGCCGCCGCCGACATCACCCCGTTGTTCGTCGTCCTGATCGACGAGTACGAGCGCTGGTCCGGTGACGCCGAGCTCGTCCGCGAGCTGCGCCAGCCGGCCCGGATGGCGCTGGACTGGATCGACGAGTACGGCGACATGACCGGCGACGGCTACGTGCGCTACCAGCGCCGCAACGAGCGTGTCGGCGCGGTCAACCAGTCCTGGAAGGACTCCTCGGACGCGATCATCGACGCGCAGGGACGGCTGCCCGAGTTCCCCCGCGCCACCTGCGAGTTGCAGGGTTACGCGTACGACGCGAAGCGGCGCGGCGCCCGGCTGGCCCGCGAGTTCTGGGGCGACCCGGAGTACGCCGACCGTCTCGACCGGGAGGCCACGGGGCTGAAAGAGCGGTTCAACCGGGACTTCTGGCTGCCACACCGGGAGTACTACGCGCTGGCGCTGGACCCGTACGGCGAACCGGTCGACGCCCTGTCGTCGAACATCGGGCACCTGCTGTGGAGCGGGATCGTCGCGGACGATCGCGCCGAGGCGGTCGCCGAGCACCTCCTGGGGCCCCGGCTCTTCAACGGCTGGGGCGTGCGGACGTACGCCGACGGTCAGCGCCCGTACAACCCGGTGGGGTCGCACCTGGGGGCGGTGTGGCCGTCGGACAACGCCCTGATCGCCGCCGGGCTGCGGCACTACCGGTTCGACGCGCACGCGGCCCGGATCGCCAACGGCATCTTCGACCTGGCCCAGACGCTCGGCGGGGCGGTACCCGAGCTGATCGCCGGCTACGAGCGGAGCTTGACGAAGTATCCGGTCCAGTTGCCGTCGGGCGGACGCCCGAAGTCGTGGTCCTCGGGAGGCCTGCTGATGTTGCTCGGCACCGTGCTGGGTCTGCGGCCCACCGGTGAGGATCTGTTGGTCAGGCCGGCTCTGCCCGCGGGGTTCGGCCGTGTCGACCTGCTCGGCGTTCCCGGGCGCTGGGGCCGCACCGACGCGTACGCCGGCGAGCGCTCCACCCAGCCGGTCAGGCCCCCGACGTCCCCGTTCCGGTCCTGACATCGACAGCCGTCGCGTCCTTCGCCACGGGCGCCTCGCGCTGGGGAGGGGGAGACCGGCGGCGTTGTGCCTGAACATGGCGGAAGCCCTGCACGGCGTGGCCCAGACCGGCCAGCTCGCCGGGCCGGGCAGCGGCGCGGGCCGCCGTCAGCAGCAGCCCGACCGGATGCGGGCCGGCGGACTCGTCGACGGGAAGACCGCCGAGCAGCAGCTCGGCGGTTTCGCCGTCCATCCGGTCCGCGTTCATCTCGTGTCCCTCAGCGCCGCCCTGTCGAGCGATGTCACATCCGCTCGCCCGGGGGGACGAGGAACACGACGTGAACGCGGACCGGTGACCGCCGGATCGTGGCTCAGCCCATGGTCTTCGCCCCGTCGATCGCTTCCCGGAGGATGTCGGCGTGCCCGGCGTGCTGGGACGTCTCGGCGATCAGGTGCAGCAGGACCCGACGCACCGTCCAACTCGCGCCCGGCTCGAACCAGGGCGCCTGCGGCAGCGGGTGCGCCGCGTCCAGGTCGAGGGTGGCGATCAGCTCGTCGGTGTGGGCGGCCACCGCCTGGAACCGCTCGACCAGCCCGGCCAGGGTCTCGCCCGGCGTCATCTGGAACTGGCCGACCCAGTCGATCTCGGCCCGCTGCATCTCCTCGGCGCCCCCCACGGCGAACAGCATCCACCGCTCCTCGGTGGTCGCGACGTGCTTGATCAGCCCGCCGGGGCAGAGCTCGCTCACGGTGCTGCGGGTGGCGGCCTGCTCGTCGGTCAGACCGTCGACGGTCTGCAGGAGGAAGCCCCGGTGCCGGCGCAGCGTCTGCAACAGGTCGGCCCGTTCCCCGGTGAGCTGCGCGGTGCTGGTCATGGTGTCGCCCTTTCCTCGAAGTCCGTCGTGCGCCAGCCTAGGACCGGGCACCGACACGTCGAGGGACATCGGCTGCCAGCGGTTGCCGATCGGCGCGCGGGACTGTCCACTGAATGACATGGGTGTCATCAAGGTGGGCACGTCGTCCTGGGCAGACCAGTCGTTGCTGCGCTCGGGCTGGTATCCCCGTTCGGCCAACACGCCGGCCGGCCGGCTGGCCTTCTATGCGGGCCGGTTCCCGCTGGTCGAGGTGGACACCTCCTACTACGCCGTCCCGGTCCCGGAGACGACACAGGGCTGGGTCGACGCCACGCCTGACGACTTCACCTTCGACGTCAAGGCGTTCAGCCTCTTCACCGGGCATCCCACGCCGGTGGCCGCGCTGCCGCGCGACCTGCGGCCGACCGCCGGCTCGGGCCGGGTCCGTCGCCGCGACCTGCCCGAGCAGGCGTACGAGGAGTTGTGGGCCCGCTTCCGGGAGGCACTGGCCCCGATCGCGGCCGCCGGCAAGTTGGGCACTGTCCTCCTGCAGTTTCCGCCCTGGCTGGCCCGTGGCGCCGCCGCCGAACGGCGCATCGTGGAGCTGGCGCAGCGGTGCCGGCCGTGGCGCGTGGCGGTGGAGCTGCGGCACGGGTCCTGGTTCGACGGTGCGGCCACGACCGCGACCCTGGACCTGCTGCGCGCGCACGACCTCTCACTGGTCTGCGTCGACATGCCGCAGGGGCACCCGTCGTCGGTGCCGCCGATCCTGGCGCGTACGACGGAGCCGGCGATCGTCCGTTTCCACGGCCACAGCGACGCGTGGCGCGACGGCGACAAGCAGGAAAAGTTCCGCTACGCGTACGCCGAGCAGGAGCTACGCGCCTGGGCGGAACGGCTGGCCGGGTTGGCCGGGGACGTCGACGACCTGCACGTGCTGTTCAACAACTGCTGCGCCGGGCAGGCCCAGCGGGACGCGACCCGGCTGGCGCAGCTGCTCGCCGAGACCATGCTCGGCGGGACGCCGGTGCCCGTCGGGCCGCGTCGGACGTCCGACGGTCCGGCCGTCGCGGCGTCGTCTGGCTGACCGGCCCCGTCGCGCGTGCCCACGTCCGGCACGCGACGGGGCCGCTGCTCAGGAGCGGCGACCCCGGCTGCGCAGCGCGTCCTGGGACCGCTCGGTGACCTCGGCCTCGTCGGGGAACGTCCGCCCGCTGGGCGCGGGATCGGGCGGCGCGCCCGGCCCCGCCACCGTGGTGCGGGTGGGCTCGACCGAGCCGAAGCCGTGCCGTCCGGCCGGGCCGCTCGGCCCGGCCGGCGCGCCGGCCCGCCGTTCACCACGCCGCCCCTCGGGCACCGCCGTCTCCTCGCTGCCCTCGTCCATCGGGGAGTCGTCGCCCGCGCCCCAGGGCGCGTCGGCGTCGAAGCCGTCGCTGGTTCCCCACGGGTTGGTCGCCTCCGGTTCGAGCCGGTCACCGCCGCGTCCCTCGTGTGCCGTCATGGCCACCTCTTCGGTCGGTCCGCCGCTGTCGACGGACGGGTTGCCCCTCCCGGTCCTGTCCACCGGACGTGGGCGCGGGGTGGGCCGGTGCCGGTGCGACCCCTGCCCACCCAGAAGTGCCGCGCGGCGCAGGGCCGGCCGGCGTCCCGCCGTCGACGGTCCGGCGGGGCCCCGGCCGGCCCGACCCTCAGCGTCCGGCCATCGCCATCTGGCGCTTGCCGCCGACGCTCATGCCGATCTTCGCCAGGCCCATCGGGGCGCTGCGCATGCCGCCGGCGCGGCTCATGAGGCCCCGCAGCACCTGACCGGGCTTCTGCTGCTCACCCATGTACGCGGTGACCACGACCAGCGATCCGGTCAGCGCCGGGATCGCCCACTGGAGCAGCTTCATCTGCCGCTGCGAGGAGGCGACGCTGGCCGGTGTCTGGTGGTTGGGCTCGGTGGGGCCGCTCACCGGCGGTCCGCCCGCCTTCTCCAACCGCATACCGACCAACCGGCTGTAACCGGTGACGGCCAGTGCGCCGATCGTCAGCGCCGTCTTGATGGCGCTGGCCCGGCCAACTCCACGCTGGGCCGCCACCCGCGGGCTCTCGGTGACCAGTTCGCCGACCGCGCCGGCGAGGTGCGCGCCGATCGCGGCCGCGTTGACCGGTGTCCACTTGGACCATCCGGCCGAGGCGACCGGGAGCCGCTGGGTCGAGTCATTGATCTTCGCTGCTGCGCCGTTGACGCCGAAGGCACCCATGAGGGAGCCGCCGAACCAGGCCGCCAGACCCAGATCGTGCATCGAGCGCAGTGCGGTGTGTCGTTCGGACATGTGTGATCCCCTTCCGCCGTGTCGGGCGAGGCGGCTTACCCGTCGCCCGGACGGCTAACCCCGTCGTCCGCCGGTCGATCCCCGCGACGGGGACATCCCGGGCTTCGGGGGCCCGAACCGTCTTCGGGAGGAGTCGTCGGCGCGGCGGTGGGTAGGTCAGGCGGACGCCGACGGAGAGGGGAACGGCATGTCGCAGCCGGACGAGGTCCGCGAGAAGACCCCCAAGACCGACGCGGTGCTCATGCACCCGGACAACGATCCGCACCGCACCACCGCCGAGGTCGCGCCGCGAAAGGACCACGCGCCGATCGAGGTGGAGCGCGACGGCGAACGGACGCCGGTGGAGCAGGAGGACTGAGTCGACACGACGGAGGCCCCGTCGGATGACGGGGCCTCCGGTGGCGAAACCGGTCAGGAGACGGAGATCGCCCCGTTGCTCGCGCGGACACACGACACCGCGCGGGCGGCGGTGACGGCGGCGCCGGCGAGGCACTGGCCGAGCACCTGGTGTCCGGTGGCGTTGGGGTGCCACGACTCCTGGCACGTCTGGAAGTAGCTGACGCAGGTGTTGGCGATCCGCTGAATGGCGATCTTGTCCTTACCGGCGAGGCTGGTCACGAAGGTGCCCGTCGCGCCGTCCTGCAACCGGATCGGGGTGGCCAGCGCGCCGGTCGGGCTGGACGTCGACTCGCACAACCGCGCGCCGTCGAAGGCCCGCTGCACGTTCAGGTAGACCAGGTCGTCGTTGGGGAACTCGGCGGCCAGGGTGTCCCGGGTGGACTTCACGATGCCGCCGAGGCCCTGGGAGAAGCGGTGCCCGGGGGCGAGGCTGGCCCGGTGGATCGGGCAGCCGGCCGCGTACCGCTCGGCGCCGAGGTCACGGAACTTGTCCCGGGTGTCGTCGCGGCCGTCCTCCTCGTGGAACGCCGCGTTCAGCTCCTGCGGCAGCGGGTTGGTGTAGTCCTGGAACACCACCCGGTGCTGTCCGTCCGCGTCCACCTGGTCGAGGGTGGTGAGGATCTGGCGTACGGCGGCGGTGGTCTCCGCGGTCGCGGCGCTGAGCTGCGCGGCGGTGGCCAGGTCGGCGTCGCTGCACGGCTTCTGCTCGACCGGCCCGTTCAGGTACGCCCAGAACTCCCACCAGCCGGTCCAGGCATCGGCGATGAACCGGTTGGCGCACGTCTCCGCGACGCTGCCGAAGGTGAACGAGCTGTTGTTGGAACCAAGGCCGATCAGCACCAGGTCGATGTCCTGGGTCTGCGCGACGGCACGGAGCTGGTCGAGCTGGGCCGAGACCGTGCGGCCGTTGGTCCGGGCCTGCGAGGCGGTCGCGATGTCGTGCGGCTGGCCGCCGGAGCAGGCCAGGTTGAACCGGTTCTGGATGCCCAGCAGGTTCGCCTGGTTCAGCGAGGCGTTGGCCGACCGGTGGCAGAAGTACGCGTTGTTGTTCGGGGCGGTCCAGCCGGGGAAGCCCTGGGTGACGCCGTTGGCGTCGACCACCGGCGTGTACGCGCCGGCGCCCTCCCCGCTGATGAAGCTGTCACCGAGCGCCACGGCTGCGGTGGGCAGCGCGGCGGTCGCGGGGGCGGGCAGCGCGATGGCGGTCGACAGCGCGGCCGTGACGATCGTGAGTGCCGCGGCGAGCGCGGTACGGCGGAACCTGGGCATGGGGCTCCCATCCATCGAAAGATGAAAGATTCTCTGAGAGCGCGATCAGATCACCCCCGTGCAACGGGCGTCAATGGCCCGTAACAGAATCTTTCGACGATCGACACGTGGATGTCGGCGCAGCAGTGTGCGCCCACTGTGGATGGGGGATGAACGCCGGATCGTCGACTACGTCAGGGGTGACGCCGGCCGCGCACGGCCGCGCCGAGCGCGTTCAGACCAACACCCCAGATCAGGAGTACGGACAGCCACTGCGCCCACCGCAGCATGCTCATCTCCCCGGAGAGCAGGTTGCGGACGCTGCCGAGCGGGGTGAGCCACGGCTGCGCCGGACGCAGCGCGTCCACGGCGTCCAACAGCCCGAACAGGCCCAGCGGGAGGACGATCGTGGCGAGGAACGCGACCACCCGCGAGCGCAGCAGCAGACCGAGTCCGGTGCCGACCAGACCGGCGACCACCTGCACCAGCACGCTGCCCACCGCGACCGTGCCGGCGTGCCGCCACGGGTCAGCCGCCCCGTCGGCCGGGCTCAGCGCCAGCGTCGCCGCGCAGATCACCACACCGGCCACCCCGATCACGACGGCCGGCAGCAGCACTCCGGGCACCGTCGGGACCACACCGGCGGACTCCCGGCGCGAATCGTGCACGAGCAGGATGCCGAACAGTGGCGTCGCCACCGACATCACACTCTGGACCGCACCCGACAAATCGACGAACGTACGTTCGGCGGGCGCCGCCGCCGCGACGAGCGCCACGGCGGTGAGCAGCCCCGCCAGGAGGGTGCCCGCGAGCAGCCAACGCCGGGCACGCGTACCGAGGGAGCGCCGCAGGGCATCGCGTGTCGTGTCGTCCACCCCGGCCGCCTCCCCGCGTCCGTCGTCCCCCAAGTGAGGAATCGTACCGGCGTGGGTATCTCTGCGTGGTTCCCTGCTCACCGTGCGGCTGTCGTTCGGCTGTTCGGTGGCTCACGTTCGTCGAGTCGAGCACGGCGGGTCGCGTAGGTGCTCCGGGAGTTGTCTCAGTCTCGGGCTAGGCTCGCTGCGGCGCGCGCCGGCCGACCGACAGTTGGGACGCCGCACCACAACCGCGAGACCGGGGAGTACGAACCAGTTGACCGCAGAGCCTGACACCCTGTACGGGGCCGATGACCTCACCCACCTTGAGGGGCTGGACGCCGTTCGCAAGCGGCCCGGCATGTACATCGGTTCCACCGACAGCCGTGGCGTGGGTCACCTCGTCAACGAGATCCTCGACAACTCCACCGACGAGGGCGTCGCCGGTCACGCCAGCCACGTCGAGGTGATCCTGCACCCCGACGGCTCGGTCCAGGTCGACGACGACGGCCGGGGCATCCCCACCGACGTGCACGCCAAATCCGGCATCTCCGGCGTCGAGTTGGTGCTGACCCGCCTGCACGCGGGCGGCAAGTTCGGCGGCTCCGGCTACAAGACCTCCGGCGGCCTGCACGGCGTTGGCGCCTCGGCGGTCAACGCCCTGTCCCGCCGGTTCGACGTGACCGTCCGCCGCGCCGGCAAGATCCACGCCATGTCGTTCCGGCACGGCGTGCCGGGGATCTTCGACGGCGCCGGGCCGGACGCGCCCTTCACCGCCGGCCCCGGGCTCCAGGTCGTCGGCGCGGTGAAGCGCGGCCAGCGTACCGGCACCTCCATCCGCTGGTGGCACGACGCGCGCTATTTCGAGACCGGCGCGGCGCTGGACGTCGACGCGGTCCGGATGAAGCTGCGCAACACCGCGTTCCTGGTCCCCGGCGTGACGTACCTGCTGCGTGACCTGACCGGTGAGGCGCCCGTCGAGGAGCGGTTCCACTACCCCAACGGGCTCAGCGACATGGTCGAGTTCCTCGCGCCGGCCGGCGACCGTCCGGTCTCCGGCATCCTGCTGGTCAACGGCGAGGGGACGTACCGCGAGAACGCCGCCGACGCCAACGGCGTCATGCAGTCCAACGTGCAGCGGCGCGCCGAGGTCGAGGTGGCGTTCCGCTGGGGCACCGGCTACGAGCGCACCGTCGAGTGCTTCACCAACACCATCCGCAACGCCCACGGCGGCACCCACCGCAAGGGCTTCGAGCGGGCCCTGGTGCGCACGCTCGCCGACGCCGTCCGCAATACCCGCGGCCTGCTCAAGGCCAAGGAGGAGCCACCCACCCTGGACGACGTCCTGGAGGGGATGACGGCCGTGGTGCACGTGCGGATCCCCGAGCCGCAGTTCACCTCCCAGACCAAGGACGAGCTGTCCACCACCGGCATCACCAAGGTCATCCAGACCTTGATCGACGCGCACGTCAAGGCCTGGCTGGAAGACCGGCGCACCAAGGCCGAGGCGCGCGTCGTCCTTCAGAAGATCGTCGACGCGGCACGGGTGCGGCTCACCCAGAAGCAGCAGAAGGACGCCGCCCGGCGCAAGACCGCCCTGGAGGGCGCGTCCATGCCGCCGAAGCTGGTCGACTGCCGCGCGACGGGCATCGACCGCAGCGAGCTGTTCATCGTGGAGGGGGACAGCGCCCTCGGCACGAGCCGGATGGCCCGTTCGTCGGAATATCAGGCGCTGCTGCCGATCCGCGGCAAGATCCTCAACGTGCAGAAGGCCAACCTCCAGCAGGTTCTGGACAATGCCGAGTGCGCGGCGATCGTCCAGGTGCTCGGTGCGGGTTCGGGGCGGACGTTCGACCTGTCCGCTCTGCGCTACGGCCGCGTACTGATCATGGCCGACGCCGACGTGGACGGCGCGCACATCCGTACGCTGCTGATCACCCTGTTCGCCCGCTACATGCGGCCGTTGATCGAGGCCGGCCGGCTCTACGCCGCGATGCCACCCCTGCACAAGATCACCACCAAGGGGCGGAACCCGCAGACCGTCTACACCTACACCCAGGCCGAGATGGAGACGACGGTCCGCAAGCTGGAGAAGGCCGGCAAGCAGATCGTCACGCCCATCCCGCGCTTCAAGGGCCTCGGTGAGATGGACGCCGACGAGCTGTGGGACACCACGATGAACCCGGCCACCCGCGCGGTCCGCCGGATCACCCTCGACGACGTGGACGCCGCCGAGCGCATCCTCGAACTGCTGATGGGCGAGAAGGTCGAGCCGCGCCGCAACTGGCTGATCGACTCCGCCGACCGGGTCGACCGGGAAGCGATCGACGCATGAGCCGACGTTTCATTCGAGTGGAGAGCTGAGTCATGGCACGCCGCAAGGACAACAAGGTCGACCTCTCCTCGTTCGACCAGGCCGGCGCGCGGGTCTTCGACAATCCGCTGGTCACCGAGGTCTCCGACTCCTATCTGGAGTACGCCTTCTCGGTCATCCACTCCCGTGCCCTGCCGGACGCCCGCGACGGCCTCAAGCCCGTGCACCGACGGATCCTCTGGTCGATGTACGAGCAGGGCTATCGCCCCGACCGAGGGCACGTGAAGTCTGCCCGAATTGTCGGGGATACAATGGGTAAGTACCATCCGCACGGCGATACGGCGATCTACGACGCGATGGTCCGCCTAG
Organism: Micromonospora sp. DT44; assembly: GCF_049841635.1. Taxonomy (NCBI): domain Bacteria; kingdom Bacillati; phylum Actinomycetota; class Actinomycetes; order Micromonosporales; family Micromonosporaceae; genus Micromonospora; species Micromonospora sp. DT44. Next base: position 170,316 of record NZ_JBNCKS010000001.1, read on the forward strand.
CCCAGGACTTCTCGCTCAACGTGCCGCTCATCGACGGGCACGGCAACTTCGGCTCCCCGGACGACGGCCCGGCCGCCTCGCGCTACACCGAAGCGCGGATGTCCCGCGAGGCCATGCTGCTCGTCGGTGAGCTGGGCGAGGACACCGTCGACGTCGAGCCCAACTACGACGGATCGTTGACGCAGCCGACCGTGCTGCCGGCGGCCTTTCCGAACCTGCTGGTCAACGGCGCGTCCGGGATCGCGGTCGGGATGGCCACCAACATGATCCCGCACAACCTCGCCGAGGTCGTCTCGGCGGCCCGCTGGCTGATCAACCACCCGGACGCCACCCTGGACAAGCTCATGGAGTTCGTCCCCGGCCCCGACCTGCCCACCGGTGGCGTGCTGCTCGGCCTCGACGAGGTGCGCCGGGCGTACGAGACCGGGCGCGGCGTGGTGCGGATGCGCGGCAAGGCGGAGATCGGCCCGATCGAGGGCAGCCGGGGTCGCCAGGCCATCACCGTGGTCGAGCTGCCCTACGGCGTCGGCGCGGAGAAGGTCATCGCGGCGATCACCAACGAGGTCACCAAGACCAAGCGGCTGACCGGCATCGCGGACGTCAAGGACCTCACCGACCGGGAGAGCGGCACCCGTCTCGTGGTCGAGTGCAAGGTGGGCGTCAACCCGCAGGCCCTGCTCGCGGACCTGTACCGGTTGACCCCGTTGGAGCAGTCCTTCGGCGTCAACAACCTCGTGCTGGTCGACGGTCAGCCCCGTACCCTCGGGTTGAAGGCCCTTCTGGAGGTTTTCCTCGCCCACCGGTACGAGGTGGTCACCCGGCGCAGCTCCTACCGTCGCCGTAAGCGCGAGGAGCGGCTCCACCTGGTCGACGGTCTGCTGATCGCGCTGCTCGACATCGACCGGGTGGTCCGTCTGATCCGTGGCAGCGACGACGCGCAGGCGGCCAAGGACGGGCTGATGAGCCAGTTCGGCCTCTCCGACATCCAGGCCACCTACATCCTGGACACGCCGCTGCGCCGCCTCACGAAATTCGACCGGATCGAGCTGGAGGCCGAGCAGGAGCGGCTGCGCGCCGAGATCGCCGAGCTGTCCACGATCCTCGACGACGAGCGGGTGCTCAAGAAGCTGGTCTCCGACGAGCTGGCGGCCGTGGTCAAGCAGTTCAGCACGGAACGGCGTACGACCCTTGTCGACGGTGACCTGAAGGAGGTGCTGGCGGCGTCCGCGCCGGCCGGCCCTCTGGAGGTCGCGGACGACCCGTGCCAGGTGATCCTCTCGGCGACCGGGCTGGTCGCCCGGACCGCGGCCGAGTCGGAGGAGAGCGCCGAGGGGCGTCGGCGCAACGGCCGCGTCAAGCACGACACGGTACGCGCGATCGCGCACTCCACGGCCCGTGGTCGGGTGCTACTGCTCACCAGCGCCGGTCGCGCCTTCAAGATCGACGTGCTGCCGCTGCCGGTGCTGCCCGAGCAGGCCGGCACGGTGTCGCTGCGCGGCGGGATGTCCGCGGCCGAGCTGGTGCCGCTGGAGGCGGGGGAGACCGTGGTCGGTCTGGCCCCGCTCGGAGGCGCCGCCGACGCCTCGGCCGGGCTGGCACTGGGCACCCGGCAGGGCGTGGTCAAGATCTGCTCCCCGGAGTGGCCGGTGCGTTCCGACGAGTTCGAGGTGATCGGCCTGCGGGACGGTGACGAGGTGGTCGGGGCGACCTGGCTGACCGACAACACCGAGACGCTGACGTTCGTGACCTCGGAGGCGTCGTTGCTGCGCTTCGCGGCTTCAGTGGTGCGCCCGCAGGGCCTCAAGGGCGGTGGCATGGCCGGCATCAACCTGCCGGCCGGGGCGCGGGTGGTCTTCTTCGGCGCGGTACGCACCGACGATCCGGGTCACGGCGAGCCGATGGTGGTCACCTCCACCGGAGCGACGGTCAAGGTCACGCCGTTCCAGGCGTACCCGGCGAAGGGCCGGGCGACCGGCGGCGTGCGTGCCCACCGGTTCCTCAAGGGTGAGACGGACGTCGCCGTGGCCTGGGTGGGGCCGCGCCCGGTCGGCGCGACCGCCACCGGCGAGCCGGTCGAACTGCCGGCGGCGGACCCCCGCCGCGACGGCAGTGGCTTCGCCGTGATGCTCGGCCCAACGGTAGTAGGCCACCTAATCGAACGCGACTAACCCACCCACCCGGATCCGTCCCGGCCCCCCGGCCCGCTGATCCCCGTTGATCATGAAGTTATTGCCACCGTCGTCGGCGTGTCGTGGCAATAACTTCATGATCAACCCTGCGGGGGTGGGGGCCGGGTGGGGTGGGGTGGGGTGGTGTGGGGTTAGGCGACGTTGATGGGGCGGAACTGGACGCTCACCCGGGGGCCTACTGGGCGGGTGGTCTTGGGGATGGCGTGTTCCCAGGTGCGCTGGCAGGAGCCGCCCATGACGATCAGATCGCCGTGGCCCACGGGGAAGCGCAGGCTGTCGCCGCCGCCGCGCGGGCGTAGCAGCAGCGGTCGGGGTGAGCCGAACGAGACGATCGCGACGACCGTGTCCGTGTGCGCGGAGCGGCCGATGGTATCGCCGTGCCAGGCGACGCTGTCGCGGCCGGAGCGGTAGAGGCACATTCCGGCGGTGACAAAAGGTTCGCCGAGCTCGGGTGCGTAGTGCCGGGTCAGGGCCGTGCGTGCGGCCGTGAGCACGGGGTGCGGCAGTTGCCGGTCGGCGTCATACCAGCAGAGCAGGCGGGGCACGTCGACCTCGCTGTCGTACATGGTCCGGCGCTCCGCGCGCCAGGGCACCTCGGCGAGCAGGGTGTCGAGGACCGCGTCCGAGCCGCGTACCCAGCCGGGGAGGTGGTCGACCCAGGCGCCCCGGGTGAGATCGTGCCGCCGGATCGCGCCGGGCAGCGGCCCCAGGGTCGGCTCCGCGTCGGTCAGATCGAGCATCGACGGCTGGTAGACGACCTCCATGCAGCCACCCTAGCAGCACTTTAGAACACCCGTGCGAGTGTCACGCCGCACGCCCCACGCCGCGCCGATCTTGCAGTTTCGGTTGTCGATATGGGAGTAGGTACCCCTTGTGTCGCCACAGTAAGTGCAAGATCGCGGGGAGCGGGGAGCGGGGAGCGGGGAGCGGGGAGCGGGGAGCGGGGGGCGGGGATCAGGGGGTGGCGGGGGTTGGCGTTAGGGCCTCCAGCACGGCGTCCACGACGCGGGCGCGGCCCTGGCCGTCCACGGCGGCCCAGGCTCGGGCGGCCAGCGCGGCCCGGCGTCGCGGCGAGCTGAGCAGCCCGTTCAGCGTTCGCGCCGCCGTCGCGCGGGCGGTCCGCCCGGGCAGCCCGGCGGCGGTCAACTCCGGCAGTTCGCCGAGGCCGGCGGCCAGGCCGTGGCGCACCACCCGGGTGTACGACTCGCGCTGGTTGTCGACCACACAGACCAGCGCCGCAGGCGCGCCGAGGCAGCCCAGTTCCCAGGTGGAGGTGCCGGCGGCGCTGACCACCAGGTCCGCCTCGGTGATCAGGGTGGGCAGCGAGCCGGTGGGCGGGACGGGACGCACGACCTGCCCCCGCCCGGGGCTGATCGCCTCCAGCTCGGCCTCGATCTCGGGTCGCCCGACGACGACCGTGAGGTCCATCGGGTGGCCGGTGGCCAGCAGTACCCGGGTCAGCGCCGGTGCCGCGCCGACCGCGTCGGTGCCACCGAAGAAGGCGAGCACCCGTGGCCGGCCGACCGTCGTGGCGGGCCGGGGCGTCGCCGGGCGGGCGGTCACGACCGAGTCGCGCAGCAGGGCGTACCCGCTGCCGGCGAGCAGCCGTCCCGGTAGCTCCGGAAGCCGCGCCCCGAAGTTCTGGTCGAGGTAGAGGTCGGCGTCCTGGCCCCGGCTGTCCCCGTCGATGATGGCGAGGGTGAGGACGCCGGCTGCGCGCAGGGCACCGGCGGCGGCCGGGTCCAGTTCGTACGAGTCGAGGACCACCACGTCGAGGTCGTGTCGTCGGGCCGCCTCGACCAGCTCGCTCGGTGACTCGGGACCGGGGTGCAGCTCGATGCCGCGCGCGGCCAGTTCGGCGCTGGCCCAGCCGACGCGCTCGACCGTGCCGAACACCGCGACGTGGGCGCCTCGGGCCAGGAACTCCTCGGCGAGGGCCAGGCAGCGGACGAGGTGCCCGACGCCGCGCCGTGGCCCGGCGTCGCAGCGCAGCCCGACCCGTAGCGTGCTCAGGACTCCTCCAGCCGCTTCTGGCGTACGTCGGCGTTGAGCGCGCGCAGCCGGGGTTGCCCGTCGAGCCAGTCGGCGAGCTTGGCCAGTGGCACGCTGACGTCGCCGAAGTGGTCGGCGACGGCGCTCACCAGCGCCCAGTCCTGCTCGGTGTCGAGGGTCAGCCGCAGCGCCGAACGGTCCGGGGTGAGGGTCACCCCGAGCACCCGGAACAGCTCCGGATGGGTGTACGCGTACGAGGTCACGTGGACGCGGTGGTGGCCGGTGGCGAGCCGGTCCAGGGTGCGCAGGGCGTCCGCGCGGATGATCTCGACGTCCAGCCCTCGGGGCAGGGTGCGCGCGATCGACGTGCTCGCGTAGTCCAACCCGGGTACGGCCCGGTACACCGAGGCCACCAGCGTGATGATCTCCGGATCGAGCAGCGGGCAGTCGGCGGTGAACCGCATGACCGCGTCGCCCGGGTGGGCGGCGAGCGCGCCCACGAACCGGCCCAGCACGTCGTCGACGGGGCCGCGATGGCACGGCACGTCGAGTCGCCGGCACTCGTCGACCACCGCGTCGTCGCCCGTGTCGGTGCTCGTGGCGACCACCAGGTCGGCGAGGACGCCGCTGTCGCGGGCGGCGCGGACGACCCGGCCGAGCACGGACCGCCCGGCGAGTGGGCGCAGCACCTTGCCGGGCAGCCGGGACGAGCCCATCCGGGCCTGCACGATTCCGACGATCCGTGGCGCGACGGTGGTGCCCGGATCGGGTCGGTCGGCCGTCGCGGGAGCGCCGCCGCCGTCGGTCACTGCTGCTCCTCCTGCTCCGTGACGAGCTGCTTCGGGGCGAGCGCCGCGCGGGCACGCCGCTTCGCGGCACGCGCACCCCGCTTCGCCAGCCGGGCGGGGGTGATGGCGAGCCGGCCGACGCGGTAGCTGATGGACCCGCTGAGCAGGCCGATCTTCGCCTCGGCCCGGCGCAGCGCCCGCTCCCGGGAGGTGAGCAGCTCGTCGGTCCACCGGGTCAGGGCCGCCAGCCGGCTGATCTCCTCGCGTTGGCGCAGCCACGCCTCGCGCAACTGCTGGTAGCTGTGCGCCCCGACCGGTGGGTCGGTCGGTTCGACCGCCTGCAGGTCGGTGGCGAGGGCCGTGCGGTGCTCGGCGTCCAGGCCGTGCAGGCTGGCCGTGATCGCCGCTTCGGCCTGGACCGCCTCGGCCACCGTCGTCCGGTCCAGGTCGTGGCCGGCGAGCCCGCCGAGGACGACGGTGAGGCCGGCGACGTCGAGGGTGGACGACCACGGGTGGGCGTACCCGCCGGTGAGCAGGGCCGCCGCGAAGCGCCACAGCCCGCGGGCCAGCACCACGTCGCCGGGAAGCCGGTCGGCCGCCCGCCAGCTCGGGTCGAGTACCGCGAAGCGTTCCCCGTCGACCACCATGTTGTCGGCGCTGGCCAGGGCGGCGGCGCCGACGAGCCGTCCGTCAGCGTCGGCCTGGTCGGCGAGCCAGCCCGCGTACCCGTGCAGCAGCGCGCGCACCGTGGTCAGGTCGCGGCGCAGCGCGGCGTCGAGCAGCAGGGTGTGCAGCAGCCGCCCGGACGGCACCGGCCCGGTCAGCGCGTCGGGGTCCCGGTACGCGGCCTCGCGGCTGGCGAACGGCGCGCTCGGCGCGCTCGTGTCGGCGGTGGCGACGTGCCCCCACCGCCAGCCGGACGGACCGTCGCGCACCTCCAGCACACCGATTCCGGGCTGGCCGGACGAGCCGGTCTGCACCAGCGCCACCGGCAGCTCCCGGCCGGCGGGGGAGTCCGTGGGCCCACCGGGCCGGTGGGCCAGCATCAGCCAGGCCGGCGCGAGGTCGGCGGCCCGCCCGGCGTGCAGGGCGTCCACCGCCAGCCGGGCCGGGTCCTGGAGTACCGTGGCGGGAGCGAAGGCGCCGGCGCAGGCGCCGTGCAGCACCGCGTCGAACAGCCCTCGATCCGCGCCGCGGTCGAGCTGGTCGGCGTCGAGCAGGGCCGTCGCCGTCGCACCATCGGGGTACGCGGCCCAGCAGGCGCTCGGGCGGAGCCCGCTGTCGGCGATCCGCTGCCGGAGCTGATCCCGGTTGGCGGGGTGGGCCGGGTCGAGCACGCCGCCGATGACCCAGGCGGAGTCGTCGCGGGCGGCGTACCAGGGGGTGGTGGCGACCAGCCGGTGCAGCCCGAGCGGGTTGTCCAGGCGCAGCAGCAGCGCGCCACCGGGGCGTACCGCCGCGACCAGCCGGGCCAGCACGCCGTCCCAGCCGAGCCGGGTGCCCTCCACCGACTCGATCGGGTCCAGGCCGGCGGCGGCGATCACCACGTCGTACGTCTCGTCGTCGGGCAGGCCGGCGGGGCCGCCCACGATGACGCGGGTGGCCCGCTGGGCGAGTACCACCGCGTCCGGGTGACTGCGCAGCAGGCAGGTCACCTCGGCGTGGGCGAGCCGGTCGAGCAGCGCCGGGTCGTGCGGGCCGGCCAGCAGGACACGCGCGCCGGACGGCACGACGCGGGCGGCCAGCGCGGCGAGCGGCCCACCGTCGGCCGACCGCTCCTTCGGCAGGTCGGACCAGGCCGGCATCTCGCCGCCGGGCAGGCTGATCCGGCCGGCGGGTGCGGTCTCAGTCGTCACTGTCGTCCTCTTCTTCCCCAAGGTTCGCCCAACCCAGCAGCTCACGCAGCTCGGCAGGGGTGCAGCGGTGGTCGACGCCCAGCTCCGCGCGGGCGATCGAGACGGCGGTGGGCAGGTCGACCGCGGTGCCGTGCAGCTCCGGCCACTGCCGACGGATGCGGGCGGTGCCGCCGAAGGTCGGGTCCTCGTTGGACAGGATCATCGGGTCGCCGTAGACCGCCGGTTCGCAGCCGGCCGCGATGCCGTAGAAGATCGCGCTGGTCAGCCGGTTGGATGCTACCCGGCGGTGCCGGCGCAGCTCGGTCAGTTGCTTGTCGAGGAACTCCGGGTCGGTGTCCTTCCACCAGTGTCCCCGGTAGCCGTGGCAGATCACCCGGAAACCGGCGCGCTCGTACAGCCGCCGGACGTGGCGCATGCCGTACTCGTGCCAGTACAGGCAGACCGTCACCGGGCCGGGCTCGGTGTCGCGGATGCGGGCGATCAGCTCCCGGTGGTCGCCCTTGACGTGCTGGCCCTCCCAGCCGTGGAACGGGTACCAGATGGTGCCCTCCCGCTCCTGCTCCGGCGGGTCCTCCGGACGCATGGCCAGCAGGTAGGTGAACGGGGCGCCGATCACGACGACGTTGCGCCGCCCCACCGACCAGGCCCGGCGGCGGGTCTGCTCGGACCAGAGCAGGCTGGGCGTGCGGTCGGCGTACGGGTGACCCGGTGCGAGGCCGTCGCCGATGTTCCAGCCGTGCTGCACGTACCCGTTGATCCGTGGCGGATGCCGGTCGCCGAGACCGGCGTAACGGGCCAGCACGTGGGCGTGGCCGTAGAAGTGGTTCGCGTGGTGCATCAGCTTCCCATCAGGCGGCGGAACGCACCGCGCTGCCCCGCAGGATCGCGGTCAGCGCGTCGATGACGCGGTCCTGGTCGGCGTCGCTGAGTCCCGGGTACAGCGGCAGCGACAGCTGCTGGGCGTAGAACGACTCGGCCACCGGGCACGACCCGCGCCGGTAACCCAGGTCGGCGAAGGCCGGGTGCCAGTGCACCGGGATGTAGTTAACCTGTACGCCGATGCCGGCCGCGCGCATCCGGTCGTAGACCTCGCGGCGACGGCCGTCGAGCACCCGGATCGGGTAGAGGTGCCAGGCCGGCTCGGCCCACGGCTGCTGGACGGGCAGGCGTACCCCGTCCAGGTCGGCGAGCGCCTCGTTGTAGCGGGCGACGAGCGCGGCCCGGCGGGCCACGAACTCGCCGAGGCGGCGCAGTTGGCTGCGGCCCAGGGCGCAGAGCACGTCGGGCAGGCGGTAGTTCAGTCCGAACTCGGGGACCTCGTAGAACCAGCCGCCCTCGTCGGGGCGGCGCAGGTCGTCGCGCTCGCGGACCATGCCCACGCCACGGAAGCGGCGGGCCCGCTCCAGGATTCCCGGATCGAGCGCGGCGACCCCGCCGCCCTCGGCGGTGGTGAGGTTCTTCGTCGGGAAGAACGAGAACGTGGTCAGGTCGGCGAGTGATCCGACCGGCCGACCGTGGTAAGTCCCGCCGATGGAGTGCGCCGCGTCGGCGAGCAGCAGGGCGTCGGTGCCCTCGACGGCCTTGCGCAGCGCGTCGTAGTCGGCCGGGTGGCCGGCGTAGTCGACGGCGGTAACCGCCTTGGTACGCGAGGTGACCGCCGCCGCGGCGGCAGCCGGGTCGAGGCAGAAGGTCTCCTCATCGACGTCCGCGAAGACGATCTTCGCGCCGAGGGCGACAGCGCTGCTGGCGGTCGCCACGAACGTCATGGGCGGCACCACCACCTCGTCGCCGGGTCCGACAACGGCCGCCGCGTACGCCACGTGCAGCGCGGCGGTGCCGTTGGAGACGGCGGCGACACCTGCCGCGCCGGTCACCCGGGCCAGGTCGGCCTCGAACGCGTCGACCTGCGGCCCGGTGGTGAGCCAGTCGCCGCGCAGCACGCCGGCAACGGCCGCGACGTCGTCCTCGGAGATCGACTGCCGGCCGTACGGGAGCATCCCTGTCATGCGGTCAGGCCGAGCATCTCGCGTAGCTGCTCGACGGTGAGCCACTCGTCGTTCGTGTCCGACTGGTAGGCGAAGCCGTCCGGCACCGGCTCGCAGTCGACCGGCGGCTGGTAGCCCCAACCGGCGATGGTCGGCTGGACGATGTAGCGGTCCTTGGCGCGCAGCGTCCGCCGGCTGTCGTCCGGGGCGATCATCTCTTCGTGCAGCTTCTCGCCGGGCCGGATGCCGATCTCGTGGGTGGTGGCGTCCGGGGCGACGGCCTCGACCAGGTCGAGGATCCGCATGCTGGGGATGCGAGGCACGAACAGCTCGCCGCCCTGCATCTGGTCGAACGAGTCCATGACGAACTGCACGGCCTGCTCGAGGGTGATCCAGAAGCGGGTCATCCGCTTGTCGGTGATCGGCAGGCTCTTGCCCTCGGCGGCCAGCCGGTGGAACAGCGGGACGACCGAACCACGGCTGCCGACTACGTTGCCGTAGCGCACGACGGCGAACCGGGTCGGGTGGTGCGCGGCGTAGTGGTTGGCCGAGACGAACAGCTTGTCGCCGACCAGCTTGGTGGCGCCGTACAGGTTGATCGGGCTGGACGCCTTGTCGGTCGAGAGCGCGATGACCTTCTTGACGCCCGCCTCGATCGCCGCGTCGACCACGTGCTGCGAGCCGGTGATGTTGGTGGCGATGAACTCCGACGGGTTGTACTCCGCGGTGTCCACCTGCTTCAGGGCGGCGGCGTGCACCACGTGGTCCACGCCGTGCATCGCCCGCGTGAGGCGGTGCCGGTCCCGAATGTCGCCGATGAACCAGCGCAGGCGCGGGTCGTCGCCGAGCTGCTGGCGCAACTCGTACTGCTTGAGCTCGTCGCGGGAGAAGACCACCACCCGGGCGGGGTCGGCCTCGGTGAGGATGTGCCGGAGGAAGGTCCTGCCGAAGGAACCCGTTCCCCCGGTGATCAGAATGGACGATCCATTCAACTCACTCAATTTGGTGCTCCCGTGATCGTGGATGAACCGGCGGCCCTCGGCCGGCCGACCGGGGTGAGACGCTAACGGCGGCGGGTTAACGCACCGGCGCTCGCGGGTTAACCGCTTCCCCTGCCGTCGTGAATGGCGGGCACCGCGCAGGCGAACATTTCCGACCGTCCCGGAAGTGGGCTGACCAGGGGAGATCCGGTCGCTACAGTGGCCGCGCGAGCGACCCGGCAGCCTTGAGCGCGTCGTGGTTGCCGCGTTCACCCGACATCCGCACCGCCTCGGTGCGAGCGGATCATCCCCGAGCGTCACCAGCCTGTCCGGCGTGCCCAGCGCCGGTCCGGCCGGCGGTTCAGGAGGCGTTGATGGCAACCGGCAGCGACGTGATCGAACGGCCGGCGGTCCCGGCCGGGACACCGCCCGCGAGACCCGCACGCCGCTGGCTGGTGCCGCTGCTGCTGCTCGTCGGTTGGGTGCTGAGCGTCGCCTGGCGCATGTGGCTGTCGCGGCACATCGCGCTGCCGATCGCCCACACCGACGAGGACAGCTATCTGAACACCGCCCGCGCCCTCGCCGGCGGTCCGGGCGGCTTCAGCAGCGAGAACGATCTGCTGCGCCGGGTCGGGTACCCCATGCTCATCTCGCCCGCGTTCCTCGGCCACCACGACTTCGCCGACAGTTACCGCCTTGTCCAGCTGATCAACGCGATGGTCAACTCGACGCTGCTGCCGCTGGCGTACCTCCTGGGCCGGCGGGTGCTCCGGCTGCCCCGCGCGTCGGCGCTGCTCGCGGCGGTGGCGGCGGCCACGCTGCCGGCCACCGCCTTCTACGCCGGCGTCGCGATGATCGACACGGTGATGGCGCCGCTCGTGGTCGCCTGGCTGCTCGCCGTACACCGCTGGATCGAACGCCCCGGGCCGCTCGCCGCGGCTACCGTGGGCCTGGCGGTGGGGGCGTTCCACCTGCTGCACTCGCGCGGTCTGGTGATCGTGGCCGTGCACGCCGGCCTGGTCCTGCTGCTGTTCGTGCGCCGCCGGATCACCCCCGTCGCGGTGCTCGCGGCGCTGCTGCCGGTGCTGGCCCTGGCGCTGGTCAACGAGGCCGGCATCCGCTTCCTCGGGGACAAGGTCTACCTGCTGGGCAGCACCCCGGGCGGCGGCACGGTCGCCGCCGTCGCCTCCGCCCAGGGGGTGGTCCGCGTCGGGGCGGCCGTCACCACCCAGCTCTGGTACCTCGTGGTGATCACGTTCGGACTGGCCGGGATCGCCTGGGCCGCCGCCGTCAAGGAGCTGTGGCGTCCACGCCACGGTGACGCCACCCGCTGGACGATGGGTGTGGCGCTGGTCGTGAGCGTCGGGGTCGCCAGCGGCGCGTCGGTGATCCTGGCCGGCATCACCGGCAAGCCGTTGGACGCGATCTACGGCCGCTACGTGCAGATGCTCGCCCCGTTCTGGCTGCTGGTCGGGCTCGGGGTGCTGCTCACCGAGGAGCGCCGGGTGGCGCTGCGCCGGGCGGCGGTCGCGGTGGGCCTGCTGGTCGCCGGCGGCGCGCTGGTCGCCGGTCGCCTCGCGTACGTGGCAAGCCGGGGGCACTCGCTGCGCTACGGCGGCTTCGGCGCGCCGGACCTGATGGCGTTGACCAACGGTTGGCGCGAGATGCGTCCGGTGCTCGGGTCGCTGATCGGCATCGGCGCGTGCGTGCTGCTGGTGGCCGCGGTCGGGGTACCCCGGCTGCGGCTGCCGGTGCTCGGCGTCCTCGTCGTGGTCAACCTGCTCACCATGCAGGTGATCGACCAACGGCTGGTGCGGCCGATGGCGGCGAGCACCGCGCCGACCCCCCGGGTCGCCGACGTCGGCGTACGCCCCGGCGAGCGGGTCTGGGCCTCCACCGGCGTGCACTACATCCTGCGGTTCAACCTGAGCCACCAGGTGACCTGGACCGACGTGCGGTGGTTCCGCGAACAGCCACCCGCCGCCGCGCAGGTGGTGTTCGCCCGCTGGGCGCCCGGCCAGCCGGACGACTGGGACGGCGCGAGGTACGGCTTCGTCCGGCTCGGCGGCAACGAGCAGCAGCACTGGGCGGCCTGGCGACGCGCCTGATCCGATATTCGTTCCGCCCGGTGGACACCGCAATTACGTGAACGGCGGATGTCCACCGGGTTAATGCTTATCGGCCAGCGTGCAAAATAGCGGCGGTAATCAGCGCTGGCGACGATCCTCGCGCGCCAGGGAAATCGGAATGACGGTGATTTCCCGCCCGTCGGACAGTTCCTGCCGTGGCGTGCCCTCGACGAATCGAAAACGCCGGTTCATCTGCCGCACGACGGTGTTGTGCGCCAGCACCTCGCCGTCGAGTCGCGTCAGGTGCAACCCGTCGAAGGCGTACTCCACGGCCTGCCGCATCACCCCCAGCCAGGCCGGCAGCGTCTCGCCCCGCCCGGCCAGCCCGTCGGCGTCCAGGTAGAAGCCCCACGCCCCGGTACGCGGGGCGTCCAGCCGCAGGTCGAAGAAGGTGACGACACCGCAGGGCCGGTCGTCGTGGACGTACGTCAGGACGCGCCGCGTCGGGTCGTCGCGCACCGCCGACCACCACCGGGCGTGCTCCTCGGGGGTGATCTCGTGGCTGGTCTTGCTGACCTGACGGTTGGTTTCCTGATTACGCCAGGACAACATCAGATGAACGTCGTCCGCCGTCGCTTCGCGTAGCACGTGCTCCCGCTTTCCTGTCTGTACACAACCGGTCCCGGCACCTTACCCGGGCCCACCGGGAAAGCAGTTATCCATTCCTTGGGTTGTAGACTCCGGCGCATGAACGAATTGAGTCGCGCGCAGATCCGCGACCTCATGGCGCAGGTGCTCAAGAACCAGGACAAGGAGCTGCCCGCCGATGACGCGGCCCAGCTGCGGGACATCGGTTTCCGCTCGCTGGACTTCTCCGAGCTGGCCCTGCGGGTGGAGGACGAGACGGGGGAGGAGCTCAACTTCGACGCTCCCGGCCTGCGCCGCATCGCCACCATCGGCGACGTCCTCGACTTCCTCGTCGAGCTACAGCAGCAGTGACCGTCGCGACCCCCCATCCGGCCACCGCGGGCCCGGAAGCGGCCGGCGTCGACAACCGGATCGTCGTGGGCGGCGCTGCGCTGACGTGGCGGACGTTGCCGACGCCGGAGCTGCCCGACCCCGCCGCGGTGCTGGCGCACTCCGCCCGGCACGCGCTCGCCGCCGCGCGGCAGCACGCCGTGCACGGCACCGAGCTGCTGCTCAGCACCGCGAGCCGGGTGGACGCGGCGATGCGCGCGGAGCTGGACGACGCCGGCTTCACCGTGACCCTCCTCGATGACGACGGCGCGCACCCCAGCGCGCCCGCTCGCCCGCGCGTCGCCGAACCCGGCCGGCTGTGGCTGCTGACGTCCGGGTCGACGGGCCGTCCCAAGCGGGTCGGGCACACCCTCGACACGTTGACCACGGTGCGGGCCGACCAACCGGACCGGACCTGGCTGTGCCCCTACGCCCCCGGCACGTACGCCTGGTGGCAGGTCGTGACCCTGTCGCTCACCCAGCCCGGTCAGCACCTGGTGGTCATCGAGCCGGACGAACTGGACGATTGGCCGGCGGTCGCCGCCGCGCACGGGGTCGACGCCGCGTCCGGCACGCCCACCTTCTGGCGGCGCACCCTCTACCGGGACGCCGCCGCGTTGGCCCGAGTGCCGCTGCGTCAGATCACCCTCGGCGGCGAGCCGGTGGACCAGGCGATCCTGGACCAGCTGCGCGAGGTCTTCCCCGCCGCGCGGATCTCCTGGATCTACGCGTCCTCGGAGGTCGGCGCGTCCATTGTGGTGCACGACGGGCGGGCCGGGTTCCCCGCCGAGTGGCTGGACCGGGAAACCGAGGGCCGACCCACCCTGTCGGTGCGTGCCGACGAGCTGGTCGTCACCTCCCCGTACCACGGGGTCGGACTGTCCGGCCCGGTCCGCACCGGAGACCGGGTGCAGGTGGTCGACGGGCGGGTGCTGATCACGGGTCGGTTGGACACCGACGAGATCAACGTGGGTGGAAGCAAGGTCTCCGCCGGTGTGGTCCGTGGCGTGCTGACCCAGCATCCCGGCGTGGCCTGGGCCCGCGTCACCGGACGCCGCGCCCCGGTGCTCGGCCGGATGGTCGTCGCCGACGTGGTCCTCGCACCCGCCGAGCACGCGGACGCCCCGCTGCCCGACGAGGCCGCGCTGGTCCGCTGGTGCGCCGAGCGGCTGCCCGAGCACGCCGTGCCCCGCCGGATCCGTGTGCTGACCGAGATTCCCGTCAAGGAGACCCTGAAGAGCGATGTCTGACCCCGTCGATACCAACCTCGTTCCCCCCAGCTCCGTGGTCCTCGTCTCCGGCGGTTCCCGGGGGCTGGGCCTGGCCGTCGTCACCGACCTGCTCGACGCGGGCGTACGGGTGGCCGCGTTCGCCCGTACCGTCACCCCCGAGCTGGAGAAGCTCGCCGCCGAGCACCCCGACCGGGTGCACGTCGGTTCGGTCGACGTCACCGACCTGCGCGCCGCGCAGGGCTTCGTCCGCGAGGTGGAGCAGCGCCTCGGCCCGATCGACGGCATCGTCAACAACGCCGCCGTCGGGCAGGACTCCCTGCACGTGCACACCGCCACCGACGACATCGCCCGGATCATCGAGACCAACCTGACCGCGCCGCTGCACCTGACCCGGCTGGTGATCCGTCGGATGCTCGGCAAGGGGCTGCGGGGCCGCGTCGTCAACATCACCTCAATCTGCGCGCAGCGCGGCTTCCCGGGCCTGGTCGCGTACTCGGCCACCAAGGGCGGCATGGACGCCGCCACCCGCTCGCTCGCCCGGGAACTCGGCGGTCGGATGCTGGTCAACGCGGTCGCGCCCGGCTTCTTCGCCTCGGAGATGTCCGCCGTGCTCGGTCCGACCCAGCTCGACCAGATCGTGCGCCGTACCCCGACCGGCCACCTGACCGAGCCGGAGGAGGTCGTACCGGTGGTGCGGATGCTGCTGCGCGAGCACACCAACATCAACGGCCAGGTCATCGTGGTGGACGGTGCCGCCTCCATCTGACCTGCGGCCGGTGCCGGGACTGCTCGCCGCCGCCGAACGGCACCTACGGATCGGTACGCCCGCCGACCTGGCCTCGGCGACGACCCGCAGTCACGTCGGCGACGGGCGCTGCGTCGGCTGGTACGGTCCGCCGGTGCCGGGATGGCGAGTGGCCGTCGACGCGGAGCGCGCGAACGCCCCGGTGCCCCCGGCACTGGCCCGCCGCTTCGGTACCGGTGACTTCTGGGCCCGATGGACCCGGGCCGAGTGCCGCTGCAAGTTGGTCGATGTGCCGATCGCGACCTGGTGGCGCCGGCACGGGCTGGGCACTGGGGAGAACGGCGCCATCCTCTGGCGCACCCTGCGGGTCGCCGACCTGGTGGTCACCGTCGGCTTCGCCCCCGGGCAGGGCGCCGGGCTGATCGACCGCGACTGACGCCAGGGTGCCGCTGTTGTCGGGGGTGCCTGCTGGCGTCGGCGGTGCCTGTCGAGCTGCCCCATCGGTGGGGCGGGATGGCACCCACGGCACGCGCCCCATTTTCGGGGCAGCTCGACAGGAGGCGCACAGGGCGCTGCCGGCCGGAGAGCCGGGCGCCCCGCGGCGCTCTACCGGCGCGGGGTGCCCGGCCGCACAGCGGTCAGATCAGGTCCCAGCTCAACGGGGTGCCGCGCGGGACGTCGGCGGTGAAGGTGCGGCCCAACACCCTGTCGATCTCGATCGGGGCCAGGCCGCCGGCCGGGCGAATCGACCGGACGTTCTGCGCCGTCACCGGGTCGCCGGCCCGGACGTCCTCGACCACGAACAGCGAACGGCGGAACCGCAGCCCTTCCCGCTCGGCCGGCGTCGGGCCGATCGCGGTGCCGCCCAGCGCCGCGAAGGCGCGGCCCGACTCCTCGACGAGCGCCGTCAACTCCGCCGGGTTCAGCGAGAAGTCCGAGTCCACGCCGCCATCGGCCCGGTCCAGGGTCACGTGCTTCTCGATGAAGCAGGCGCCCAGCGCCACCGAGGCGACCGCCACGCCGATACCGGGCGTGTGGTCGGAGAGCCCGACCGGCACGTCGAACGCGCCGGCCAGCACCGGCAGGCGGCGCAGGTTGCTGTCGGCGGGAGGTGCCGGGTAGGACGCGGTGCAGGCCAGCAGGACGATGCCCGCCGCGCCTTCGTCGCGCGCGGTCCGTACGGCGGCGTCGATCTCGGCGACCGTCGCCATCCCGGTCGAGATCACCAACGGCTTACCGGTGCTGGCCACCAACCGGATCAGCGGCAGGTCCACCAGCTCCGAGGACGCGATCTTGTACGCCGGGGCGTCCAACGACTCCAACAGCTCCACGGCGGTCGCGTCGAACGGTGACGAGAAGACCGTCAGCCCGCGCTCGCGGGCCCGCGCGAAGATCGGGGCGTGCCACTCGTACGGGGTGTGCGCCCGCTCGTAGAGGCGGTACAGGTTCTCCCCGCCCCACAGCTCGTGTCCGCCGGAGATGCGGAAGGCCGGGGTGTCGACGTCGATCGTGATCGTGTCCGGCCGGTACGTCTGCAGCTTGAGCGCGTGCGCGCCGCTCTCGGCGACCGCGTCCACGATGGCCAGCGCCCGGTCCAGGTCGCCGTTGTGGTTACCGGACATCTCGGCGACCACGAAGGGCCGCTCCCCGGCACCGACCGCGTGCGGTCCGATCTTGATTGTCGCCGTCATTCCGACCTCTGTTCCCTTACGCCCGCACCGACGTGCGGTGGTGCTGTCGTCGTCCCCCGACCGGGTGGACGACCTGAAAAACGCCGGCACCCGCCGAACATGTCACGGCAGGCGGCCACCGGCCAGCGCGTCCGACCGTCCCGGCATACCGGCGGCGTGCCCGCCGTCCGACCTGCTCGCCGACCGCGCCGCTCGGGAGGGGTCGTCGGTCGACGACGAGTCGGCGCCAGCGGTCGGGCCGGACCGTCGCCACCGGCCGGTGGCCCGGTGCGCCTGCCGCAGCGCCGAGTACGCCAGCCAGTCACCCCGCCCCACCAGGCGGTGCTTGAGCCCGGTGACCCCCGACGGCATCGGGTAGCCCTCGGGGGGCAGGTATCGGCGGTAGTGCTCGGCGACCCGGTGGAAGAAGGCGCGCCGCAGGTGTGGGTGCAACCGGTCGTCGTTCCCGACCACCACCAGGTAGTGGCTGATCATCAGCTCGAACAGCTCGGCCCGCAGGCCCTCGTCCGGGTGCCGGCGGGCGACCCAGTCCATCAGCCGCTCGTACTGGCCGAACGCGTCGAAGTGCCGTCCACTGCGGGTGGAGGTGATCGCGCCCTGGCGGCCCTGCCGGTACAGGTAGCAGACCCGGTCCAGCACCGAGATCTTCTCCGCGCCGATCAGCAGTGGGTGGCTGAACGGGATGTCCTCGTACCAGCCGGGGAAGAAGCGCAGCTCCAACTCGTCGAGGAAGGCCCGGCGTACCACCTTGTTCCACGCCGTGTGCTGCACCCGCAGCAGGTGGGGCTGGTCGGCCAGGCGGGCCACGCCCGGCACCCCGCGCAGCAGGTGGCTGCTCGCGTCGACCTCCCGCCGGCCGTCCTCGTGTACGCGCAGGTGGTCCAGCATGAGGACGTCGGGCTGGTGCTCACGTAGCCGGTCCAGCACCGCCGCGATCGTGCCCGGCGGCAGCCAGTCGTCGCTGTCGACGAACCACACGTACCGGCCGGTCGCCACGTCGAGGCCCGCGTTGCGGGCCAGGCCCAGACCCACGTTCTCTTCCAGGTGTACGACGCGCACGTTGTCGTGCCCGGTGGCGTAGGACCGCAGCATCGCGCCGCAGCCGTCCGGCGAGGCGTCGTCCACGGCGATCAGCTCGACCGCCTCCGACTCGCCCGCCGGGATGTCCGCCCGGACCGACTCGAGGCACTGGTACAGGTAAGCCTCGACGCCGTAGACGGGCACGACGATGCTCAGCAGCGGCGCGTGCGTCGGCTCATTGACCACGTCGCCACCTTCGACGACGCGGATGGCCAGCCCCGGAACCACACGTGGCCGCGGATGGTGAAATCCCTGAACACCCGCGAAGCGGAAGGTTAACAACGGCCGCCCGGTTCACCCGGGAGTGACCCGGTAGGGTGCCTCGGTGCGGTCCTGCCGGGCCGTCGCGGGCGTCGTCGTCGCGCCGTCCGACGCCGCGGGCCCGAGGAGGAGGCGTACGTGCTGGTGACCCTGCGAAGCGTCGGGACCCCGGCATGACGAGCACCACCGACGCGCCGACCGCGCCGCCCGCCCCCGCCCGGCTACCGTCGCTGACCGGGCTGCGGTGGATCGCCGCGCTGCTGGTGTTCGGGTTCCACGCCGGGACGATGCGGATCATCGCCGAGCCGGACTACAAGGCCGTGGTCGACGCCCTCTTCACCCTCGGCCTGTCCGGCGTGCAGTTCTTCTTCATCCTCAGCGGTTTCGTGCTGGTCTGGTCGGCCCGCCCGGGCGACTCGCGGCTGACCTTCTGGCGTCGACGGGTCGCGAAGATCTACCCGAATCACGTGGTGCTGTGGGCCGCCGCGCTGCTGGTCGCCTGGTGGTTCGCCGATCCCGTCCTGCCGGCCGTCGCCGTGGAGAACCTGCTGCTGTTGCAGGCCTGGGACCCCCGGCTCGGCTGGTTCTACAGCGTCAACACGGTGAGCTGGTCGCTGTCCTGTGAGTTCTTCTTCTACCTCTGTCTGCCGCTGGCGCTGCCCCTGTTGCGCCGGGCGCGACCCTCGGTGCTCTGGGCGCTCGTGGTCGCGCTGCCGCTGCTGATCCTCGCGCTCTGGCCGGTCCAGCACCTGGTGCCGGAGGCGAGCCGCTGGTGGTTCACCCAGATCTTCCCGCCGGCGCGGTCCCTGGAGTTCTGGCTGGGCGCGGTGGCGGCCGAGCTGATGCTCCGGGGCCGGTGGCGCGGGCCGGGCCTGACCGCCGCCACCGCGATCTTCGTGGGCACCTGGGTGGCCGCCGCGCAGTGGATCCGTGCCGAGTTGTGGACCACGCTGCTCGCCGTCGCGTACCTGTTGGTGATCACCGCGGCCGCCGACGCCGACGTGCGCGACCGGCGCTCGCCGTGGCGCTCGCGTCCGCTGGTCTGGCTCGGCGAGGTCTCGTTCGCCTTCTACCTGGTGCACGTCCTGGTGATGACGAGCGTGCTCCGGCTCAGCGGCGACTGGGGGACCGGTTTCCGGGGTTGGCGGGGCCCGGCGGTGGTGCTCGGATTCCTGCTCGTGAACCTGGTCCTCGCCGGGTTGCTGCACCGCTGGGTGGAGACACCGATGATGCGCCGGCTCGCGCCACGTCGCCCGGGCCGCCCGCCGCTCGTTCCCCACCAGCGCACCCCGGAGACCGCAGGTGGTGACGCGGAGGTGCCCGGCGAATCCGCCCGCGCGCCCGCGCCGGATCGCGCTCGATCCCGGTTGTAGACGGCCGCGGTTGCACCCACCGGAGCCGGCTCACGCCACCGTGTCCACGCTGGTCGGAGGGGGGTCGGCGCGGCGCAGACCGACACGCCCGTCGCCGATGCGTCCGGGCGGTCCCGACGGTAGCGTGAGGACGTGCTCCCGGTCGCGCTCACCTGTCCCCTGTGGTGGGTGGCGCGCTGGGCGGCACGGGTCCTGACCAGCCTCGCCGTGCTGTCGCTCGCCCTGGGCGCGGCCCCGGCGCTGCTGCCGGCATCGACCGCTGCGGCCGCGCCGCCCACCATCGGGTCGCTCGCCCTCGCGGAGCCGCTCGGACCGTCGACCGCGGCCCTCTCCACGGTCCTCACCGACCGCGCCGCCTCCGACCGCGCCGCCTCCGACCGGGCCGCCTTCGACCGGGCCGCCTTCGACCGGGCCGCCTTCGACCGGGCCGCCTTCGACCGGGCCGCCTTCGACCGGGCCGTCCCCGACCGGGCCGGCGAGGAACGAGCCGCAGAGGTTGGCGCTGACGCCTCCGCGCGGTCGGTCGACCCGCAGCCCGCCCTGCACGGTGGTTCGGACGCGCTGCCCCGCCCAATGGCGGGCGTGACCTCGGCGCCCACGGGATCGGAGCAGCCCCTCCGAGCCGCAGGCTCGGCCAGTCGGGCCCCCCGCGCCCCGCCGGCCTAGCGGGTCAGTCACCGGGGCGGCACGCCGTCCCGCGAGCGCCGGAGTATGGCGCGCCGGGATCTCCACCATCGGCGGCGCCGCCGGGCCGAGCGCCCCGTCACCACACCTGACGACACACCGCCCGCACCCGCCCGTGCGGCATCCCATCGCTTACGTCCTCACGCCGAGGTGTCGATCATGGAAACCGTCGTCTTCTACCAGTTCCTGACCGAGGTGCCCCAGGCCGCCGCCATCTGGTCGGCCCTGTTCCTGCTGGCGCTGACGATCCTCGCCGTCCTGGTGGCCCGCCCGGAGCGGGACTCGCCAGCGGCCGACCCCACGCCGCCGACACCCACCGCCCGCGAGATGGCCGTCGCCGAGATGGCCGACCTGCGCCGGTACGCCGAGGAGGTGGCCGTGGCCGCCGCCCGGGCCGCGCGGACCGCCCGGCGGCGGCGCGCTGACTGGCTGGTCGCTCAGGACGAGGCGCAGCGGGCCTGGACGGCGTACGACGAGGCGGACACGGCCGCCCGTCGGGTCGCCGGTGCCGGGGCGTTGCCGACACCGCGTACCCCGCACACCCCCGCCGAGTACGCGGCCCGGGAGCGGTACCTGCACCGTGCCGCCATGGCGGCGCACTGGCGGGGGGAGTTGACCATGGCTCAGCTCGGCGACGTCTTCGGGCATCGCCGCGGCTGGGACCCCCGCCGGCACCCGGTCGAGCAGGAGACGCTGCTCATCCGGGCGATCCGTGACGCGAGGCTGGCCGAGCACCGGACGGCCGTCGAGCGGGAGCGGTCGTCCTGGCGGGACGCCGAGGTGGCCGCCGAGTCGGCGCGCGTCCTCGCCGAGGAGGCGTACGCGGCGGCGGTCCGGTCGCGGCCGAGCCCGGCGTTCTCCCGGCGCACCGCGACGCGGCCGTCGCGTACGGACCTCGTGGCACGCTGGCGTCCGGCCCGGGCCGGTTGAGCCCGATCTGTTATGTGAGGCGGGTCACCGGCAGCGGAAATCGGGCGGTCGGCATCATCGGCGGCCATTGTGCCCGCGATTGTGGCGGCGTTGCCGGCCACCTGTCCGGTTGTCGCCCGCAGGTGCCGCCGGAACCGGTTGTCCCATCGAGTCACGTCAGCGGCAAAACGCGCAGAAATTGCTGGGCCAATCGATGTTTATGCAGGTGGGCGCGGCTTGGCAGAGTGCGCACCGGCCAGTACTGTCGTCCCGTCCGGTGCGGTTACCGATCGCAGGAGGCGACGCCGCGCCGACCCGCTCAATCGTGATCAACGAACCGGGGACCCACAGTAAGTCCGGGGTGAATCCGCGAGCCACGGCCCGCGGTAGGGCGATCTTCCCGCCCGAATCCGTCAGCTAACCCGGTAGGCGGTGACGGAAGGAGTTCCATCCTCGTGCAGCACCCCTCGACCCTTGCACTGTTCCCCCGCCTCCACGGCGTCGCGGTGTCCCCGCTCATCCGCCTCGTGACGGTGAGCTGACCCCCCGGGTCACCGCACTTCCCGCCCGGCCGCGCCGGGCGTACCCCTGAGCGGTCCACCACCCGCGGGCCCCTGCCCGCGCGCTGGCGCCTGCCCGGATACCGGTCGAGCCCGGTGTGCCGCTCACCCCCGAACCGTGGAGGACCCCGTGAAGCACACCCTGAAGCGCCAGCTCCGTCGCCTCGCGACCGAGCGTCCGTACCAGATCGTCGCCGCCTCCGCCGCGGCCCTCGCGATCGCCACCACCGCCGGCGCCCTGGTCGCCGGCGCCGACGACGCCCCGGACGGCCCGCGCACCCCGACCACGGTCGCCGAGATGCGCAGTGACACCGTCGCCTCCCGTGGCGAACTCCGGTCCGCGGCCCCGTCGGCGAGCGTCGCGCCGAGCACCGCCGCCCCGGCCACCAGCGCCGCGTCCCCCGCCGCGAAGGCCACGAGCAACCCGGACGTCACCCGGAAGCCGACGCCGCCGAAGCCGCCCGCGACGAAGGTGCTCGACTACGCCTACGAGGCGCAGAACACCTACTACAACTGCGGCCCCGCGGCCACCCGCAACGCGCTCAGCGCCAGCGGCATCGACCGCACCCAGGAGGAGCTCGGCGCCGAACTGGGCACCACCGAGATGGGCACCAACTCGGCCGAGGACACCACCCGGGTGCTCAACGCCGAGGTGAAGGGCTCCCCGTACCGCACCCGCATGTTCGCGGGCACGCCCAGCCCGGCCCAGATGGACCGCCTTCAGGCCGACGTGGTCAAGGCCATCACCGATGGTCGGGGCGTGGTGGCAAACGTCGCGGGTGACGCCATCGACACCGAGGGCGGCTATCACTCCTACGGCGGTGGGCACTACATCGCCGTCGTCGGCTACAAGGACAACGGCCGTACCGTGCGGATCGCCGACTCGGCGAACGCCGCCGACCCGGCCTACTGGATCACCACGATCGACCTGGCGAACTGGATCGCCACCCGGGGTTACTCCGCCTGACCAACGCGCGACACCCCACGACGCCGCGGGCGCCGTCTCCCACGAGGGGCCGGCGCTCGCGGCGTTCCCGTGTCGGGGCGCGACGCCGGTGAAGGGCTCTCGTACCGGGCCGCGAACCGTGGGAGACTGCGGCCGTGGTGGATGAATCGGGTGGTCAAGCCGGCCGTGAGCCGATCCTGTTGCTGCTGCACGGCATGGGGGCGACGGGTGACGTGTGGCTGCCCTGGGCGCCACTTCTGGAGCACCACTGGCCCGGCCGGTGGCTGGCGCCCGATCTCGCCGGTCACGGTTGGTCGGCGCCGCTGTCGTCGTACTCCTTCGAGGGTTTCGCCCAGCGGGTCACGCAGGGCCTGGCCTCCGACGACCGCATCGTCGTGCTCGGGCACTCGCTCGGTGGCGTGGTCGGCCTGGCGCTGGCGGCCCGCGCCGCCGGTCTGCCGGTGGACGCGGTGGTGGGCTTGGGCATCAAGGCCGTCTGGGCGCCCGCCGAGCTGGCCCGCGCCGCGGACCTCGCCGCCCGCCCGGTGGGCTGGTTCACCAGCCGCACCGAGGCCGCCCGCCGCTATCTGCGGGTCGCCGGCCTCACCGGTCTGGTCCTCCCGGACCACCCGATGGTCGACGCCGGTCTGCGTCAGGTCGACGGCCGGTGGCGGCTCGCGATGGACAACGCCGCGTTCGCCGTCGGTGCGCCCGACCTGGCCGCGCTGCTCGCGGCGACCGACGTGCCGGTGGTGCTGGCCCGCGGGGAGCACGACCCGATGGTCACGGACGCGCAGCTCAAGGAGTACGGCGTACCGGTCGCCACGCTGCCCGGTCTCGGGCACAACGCGCACCTGGAGGATCCGGCGGCCGTGCTGGCGTTGCTGGACCCGTACCGCTGATCGGTCAGGCGGCTGCGGGCGCGGGCAGTTCCCGGGCCGACGTCAGCTCGCGGCGGGCGGCGGTCAGGAAACCCTCGGCGTACGACTCGGCCGGGAAGTCGCCCAGGTAGCGGCGGCGGGTGACCCAGCGGGCATCGGCCAGCGGGTCGGTGTCCAGCAGGGCCGTGAGTACGGCGTCCACGTTGGACATGTCGCGCCGCAGCACGTAGCCCGAGCCGGCCAGTGGAAAGCGTTCGGTGAACCGGTCGCCCTCGTCACCCATGTCCGTGACGGCGTACGGCTTGCCCGAGTAGAGGTAGTCGGAGATCACCCCGGAGACGTCGGAGAGCAGCGCGTCCGAGCGGTTGACGCAATCGGTCAGGCTCAGCTCCCGGGCGGCCGCGCCGAACACGTGCTGCCGGCCGGTGCGGGCGCGGTCGACGGCCAGCAGTTCGGTGAGCCGGCCCAACTGGCGTGCCGACGCGGGGTTCTGCGTCGTGTACGGATGGGCCCGCAGGATCACCGTCGCGCCACGCCCCAGCAGCCGCCGCAGCAACTCCTCGGCCACGGGCAGCGAGCAGTAGTCGGCGTCGGCGTGGTGCCCGGTCCAGGTCGGGGTGTAGAGCACCATCGGGTGCGCGAGGCCCCGCGTCGGCTCCTGGCGTACCTCGATCGACTCGACCTGGGGACGGCCCACCACGACGAACTTCTCCGCCGGGATCTGCACCCCGGCGCGGGCGTACCGGTCGATCGCCGCCGGCCCGGCCACGAAGATCCGGTCGAAGATGCCCGAGACCGGGTTGGCGCTGGGCGCCTTGTCGCTGTCGCCGTGGTGCAGTTGGACGTGGGTGAGCTGGGTGAACCGGATGCAGTGGCTGTTCTTCGCCCCGTGGTTGACGTAGAAGGCCACCCGCAGGCTCGGCACCAGCGCCTCGTCCATCGCGCGCAGCGTGGGGCAGTAGACCACCGGCGCGTCGGTGGCCGCCGCGATCGGCGCGACGAACTCCGGCTCACGGACCAGCACCAGGAAGGGCCGGCCGATCCGTTCGAGGTACGGCAGCCACATGGTGACCTGGTACTCGGAGCCGGGCGGCGCGGAGAAGTAGAGCAGGAACTCCGGCTCGTGCCGGCGTAGCGCGCGGGCGACCTGCCCACCGCCGGCGGCCGGACGGAACCGTCGCTTGGCCAGGTCCAGCGCGACCGCCCCGGCGGCGGCGGCCACCAGCAGGCTGGCGGCGAGCGCCACGACGGCCGGCAGGGTCAACGCGGCGGCGATGGCCACCACCGCGAGCAGGCCCAGCAGGGCGACGCCGAGTCGGTCAGCGATCAGCGGGGTCCAGGCGCGTACCGGCAGGTTGGCCGCCCGGATCTCCAGGTTGCCCGCGGTACGCAACGGCCCCACCAGCAGCACCAGCCCCAGCAGGACCAGCGCCGTCGCGGCTAGCGCGGGGTCGAAGCCGTCGTCGAGCCGTCGGGAGTAGCCGACCAGGACCGCCGCGGCGATCAGGGCGGTCTCGGCCACCAGGTCGGCGGCCGGTCGGATCCGCTGCTCGGCGGCCGCCGCCACCAGCGCGGCGACGGCCAGCGCGAGGCCCCACCTGGTGCTGCCGGTGAGGGCCAGCACGACGAAGGCCAGCACGGCGAGCCCGGTGCTCAGGCACCGGGCGGCCACCTTGCGAACCAGGTCACCACGCATGTTGCTCCGATCGCCGCCCTCGGTGTCGCGGTGCCGTCGGCGTCAGTTCGCGGACGCCGCGGCCGGCGTCTCGGACCGGTCCGGGCCGGCCTGCGTCGGCACGGACGGGCCGTCTCCCGGCGCCCGGCGTACGTCGATGACCTGACCGGTCAGGTCGGAGATCAACACGTCGAGCGAGGACTGGGCGACGGCCTCCGCGGCCAGCAGGGTGTTCTCCGGCTCCTCGCCGAAGGCCCGCGTACGCATGGGAGTGGCCGTCCGCTCCGGGTTGATGCAGTTGACCCGTACGCCGACGTCGGCCCACTCGTCGGCGAGCGCCTGGGTCAGGTTGACCAGGGCGGCCTTGGTGGACGAGTAGAGGGCGTAGCGGGCCCGACCCCGGGTGTACGAGCTGGAGGTGTAGAGCAGCAGCTGACCCTTGGTCTGCTGCAGGTACGGAAGGGCCTGCCGGGCGATGGTCACCGGACCGACGAAGTTGACCTGCAACACCCGGTCCATCGTCTCCTCGTCCATCTCGGCCAGGGCGCCCCGCTCCAGGATCCCGGCGGTGACCACCACATGGTCGATCCGGCCGGTGGCCTCGAAGGCGGTCGTCAGCGCGGCCTCGACGTCCTCGGCGCGCTCGACGTGGGTGCCCGTGGTGGAGCGGCTGAACGGGAAGACCTGCGCGCCGAAGCGCCGCGCCAGCTCGGTCAGCTCGTGGCCGATCCCGTAGCTGCCGCCGAACACCACGATCGTGCGGCCCGTCAGCTCCTCGGTGTAGCTGCGGTGGTCGGTCAGCCGGGGCGCCTGCGCCGCCGCGAGCTGGAAGAGCTTGTCCGCCAGGTGCACGTCGACCGGGTGGGTGACCTTGATGTTCTCGTCCGAGCCGTCGATCACCTTGATCGGCGTGCCCGGCAGGTACCGCAGCACCACGCCGCAGTCGTCGGTGGCGGCGAAGTCGGGGTCGTCCTCGGCGATCCGGTACGCCGCACGGATCGTGGGGGAGCGGAACGCCTGCGGGGTCTGTCCCCGGCGCAGCCGGGAGCGCACCGGAATGTCGGTGATGCAGTCGTTCTCGTCCACCTGGATGATCGTGTCCGCCGACGGGATGGCCACGTCGACGGCGTCGTACGTCCACAGCGCGTTGACGCACTCGCGCACGATTCGGCCGCTGAGCAGCGGGCGGACGGCGTCGTGGAAGAGGATGTTGCAGTCGGCCGGGCCGACCGCGTCCAGTGCGATCCGGGTGGTCGCGTTGCGGGTGTCGCCGCCCTCGATCACCTGGGTGACCTTGCGCAGGCCGGCCTTCTCGACGATCTGCCGGGCGTCGTCGACGTGACCGGTCGCCATCAGCACGATGATCTCGTCGATCTCCGGAGCGGCCTCGAAGACCGCCAGGGTGTGCTCGATGATCGGCTTACCGGCGATCTTGAGCAGTTGCTTGGGGATGCCGAGGCCCAGCCGGGTCCCGGTGCCGCCGGCCAGCACCACGGCCACTGTCCGCGAGGGCCGCCACGGTGCGGGGGTCTCCGTTGCGGCGTCCGGGCCAGTGGTCTGGTCCTGCGTCATTGCCGGAACCTCACTCTCAGGGTTGCGTTAACGGAAAGTTCCGCCCGAGCGGCGACGGAATGAACCTTAACGCGCGGACCGCGCCGCCCCAACGCGGGCGACGCGGTCCTGGTTGCCGTGTCGATGCCGGTGGTTGGCCGGCACTCTACTTGCTGTTCGCGAACGCCTCGTACGCGCGGATGACCTCGTCGGTCGGGCCGTCCATCCGGATAAGGCCCGATTCCAGCCAGATCGTCCGTTCGCAGGTGTCGCGCACGGAGGAGAGCTGGTGGCTGACCAGGAACACCGTGCCGGCGCCCTCGCGCAGCTCGCGGACGCGCTGCTCGCTGCGCTTGCGGAAACCCTTGTCGCCGGTGGCGAGCGCCTCGTCGATGAGCAGCACGTCGTGCCTCTTGGCGGCGGCGATGGAGAACCGCAGCCGGGCCGCCATGCCCGACGAGTACGTGCGCATCGGCAGGCTGGCGAAGTCGCCCCGCTCGTTGATCCCGGAGAAGTCGATGATCCCCGCGGCCTGCTTGGCGACCTCGTCGGGGTGCATGCCCATCGCCAGGCACCCCAGCACGACGTTGCGCTCGCCGGACAGGTCGTTGAGCAGCGCCGCGTTCACCCCGAGCAGCGACGGCTGCCCCTGGGTGTGGATCGCGCCCCGGTTGACCGGCAGCAGGCCGGCGATGGCCCGCAGGATGGTGGACTTGCCCGAGCCGTTGCTGCCGATCAGCCCGATCGCCTCGCCCCGGTACGCGGTGAACGACACGCCCTTGACGGCGTGCACCTCCCGCACGTTCGGCGCGTTGGTGCGCTTGACCAGCCGGCGCAGCGCCGCCACCGGAGTGGTGCCACCGGTGGCGCCCTGGTGGACCCGGTAGATGATGTGCGCGTCGTCGACCACCACGGTGGGGATCCGCTCGGGCGTCAGCGTCGGCAGGGAGACGGTCGCCTCGTCGGCGGCCGGCAGGGAATCAACCACGGCCGTACTCCTGTTCGCCGCGCCAGAAGTAGATGTAGCCCCCGATACCGGCCACCACCGCCCAACCGGCGGCGACCAGCCAGAGCTGGGTCAGCGACTCGTTGAGCAGGGGCGCCTGCTCGAGCAGCGCGTACCGGGCCAGCTCGATGTAGACCAGCAGCGGGTTGAACTGGACCACCGTCGTCGCCCAGCCGGGCAGCCGCTCGAAGAGGCTGACGCTGTAGAGGACGCCGGAGCCGTACATCCAGGTGCGCATGACGAACGGCATGACCTGCTTGAGGTCGCTGGCCTTGGAGCCCAGCCGGGCGACCAGCAGCACCACGCCGGCGTTGAAGACCGCCTGCAACAGCAGGGCCGGCACCAGCAGCAGCCAGTCCCAGGTGATCGGCTCGCCGGTGACCAGCACGATGCCGATCAGCACCACCATCGACGCCAGGAGCTGCTGGAACTGGGTCACGGTGGTGGACAGCGGCAGGCTGGCCCGGGGGAAGTGCAGCGCCCGGATCAGCCCGAGGTTGCTGCTGATCGACTGGGTGCCGGCCAGGACCGCGCTCTGGGTGAAGTTGAAGATGAACAACCCGGTGGTCAGGTACGCGATGAAGTTCGGGATGCTGTTCTGTGCCAGCACCACCCCGAAGATCAGGTAGTAGACCGCGGCGTTGGTCAGCGGGGTGAGCACCTGCCAGAGCTGGCCCAGCTTGGCGTTGCTGTAGGACGCGACCAGCTTGGCGTTGGCGTACGCGGCGATGAAGTGCCGGTAGGCCCAGAGTCGGCGGCTGTACTCGACGAGGGTGGGTCGCTCACCGGCGACCCGTAGCCCGTGCCGAGCGGCCAGCTGCGCCTGGGTCAGGCCCGTATCAGGGTCGACCAGCGCGGTGGTGGCCATGGAAATGGCGCTCCGATCTTTCGTGCAGACGGGTTGCTCGCGACGATGGAATCCTAGTGGGAAGGTGTGCGCGGGACGCCGCCTCGTCGCTGCGTGGACAGTAGTCCGAAACACGTCGGGACGCAACCGTACCGTCGTTGCGCTACTCTAGCGGGCGTGACCTGCGAGAAGAGTCCTCGGTGACGACCGAGAAGAGGCGCGTACCGGCGGGCGCGGCGGTGCTGCGCGACGAGATCACCACGGCCATCCGGCGCGCGCTCATGCAGGAGCTTGCCGCGGTCGGCTACGGCCGGCTCTCCATCGAGGCGGTGGCCCGACGGGCCGGCGTCAGCAAGACGGCGGTCTACCGCCGGTGGAGTTCCAAGCTCGACCTGGTGGTGGAGATCGTCGCCGCCGCCGCACACGGCAAGCTGCCGGTGCTGGACACCGGCACCCTGCGCGGCGACCTCGCGCTGCTGTTCCAGGCCGTGGCGCACGCGCTGCGTCACCCCCTGGCGTCGCAGATCATCCCCGACCTGCTGGCCGAGGCGGCCCGCAACCCGGCCATCGACGAGACCCTGCGCCAGGTGCTGCGCGCCCGCCAGCAGGAGATCGGCGGTCGCCTGGTCATCCGCGCCGTGCAGCGCGGCGAGCTGCCCGCCGCCACCGATCCGGACGCCGCCGTCGACCTGATCGTCGGCCCGCTCTACTGGCGGCTCGCCATCGCCCGGCTGCCGCTCACCGACAGCTACCTGGACAACCTGGTCGAATCCGTGGCCGCCGGACTCGGCGCGGACGCCGCGGTGCGACGCCGACCCGACGCCTCGGTGGCCACCTGACCCGGTCCTGGCGGCTCGGAGGACGTGGCACCGTGACCGATTCCGCTAGGCTGGCGCCCGCTGTGCCGGATCCCCACTTCGCCACTCCTGTGTGACTCAACGTTTATCGCGAATTCGTTCGTATGACGACAAGGACGTCCCGTGCCCCAGGTCGAACAGGTCGCCGACGCGCCCGCCGAGCCCACCTCGACGGGCGCGGAGCAGAAGCAGAACCACGCCATCGAGCCCCGGCCCACCCCCGGCGCGCGACTGCGCGCCCTCGTGGCCGCCGCACCGGTGCTGCTGACCGACGCCGGCGTACTGGCGTTCGCGCTCTGGACCGTCCTCTACCACCTGGCGTTCCTGGTCGACCTGCGCCCGTCGACGACGTTCCTGATCTGGGCCGCCAGTTGCGTCGTCGGGTTCGGCGGGTGGCTGTGGTGGCGCCGCCGGTCCCGTCCGTCGTCCGTCGTTGACCCTGCCGATCGCGACGTCGTCGGGGACGCCGCCCCGGCGTACCCGCGTCCCCTGCTCGCCCTGGTGCTCGGCGCGGGCACCGTCGCGGCCGTCACGGCGGGGCTGACCGCCTCCGACGACGGCATCGGCGCCGGTATCCCGTGGTGGATCCCCGGTGGCTTCGGCGCCCTCGCCGCGGTGGGGGGCCTCTACCTGGCTCGGCGGCGCTGGCTCGGCACACCCGCGGGCGCCGCCCCGGCCGCCGCCGCGACCCCGCTCTCGTCGGCGTACGCCGTGATCGTCGCCGTGCTGGCCGCGGTCTCCGGGCTCTTCTTCGCCCGCAACTCGGTCGACGACGCCTTCTTCGTCGGTAAGTCGGTCTGGGTGGCGGAACGTGACCAGGTGCCGCTGCGGGACTTCCTGTTCACCGACGGCGTCGCGCCCGCGATGAACTCACAGCCGCCGGTGCCCTCGATCGAGGTGTTCTACGGCGCCTTCGCCCACGTCTTCGGCCTGCACGCCGCCTCCGCCACCTGGTACGTGGTGATGCCGGTCATGTCCGTGCTGGCGGTGCTGGCCCTGTGGCGGCTGGTACAGCGATGGGCGCCGCGCCGGGCCGTGCTCGCCTTCACCGTCTCCGTGGCCTACCTCTACCTGGTCGCCGGCCAGGACGCGGCCCTGGGCACCTTCCACCTGACCAGGCTGCACCAGGGCAAGACCATGTTCGTCGCTGCCGTGGTGCCGCTCATGTGGGTCTACCTGTCGGAGTGGTTCGACTCGCGCTCCCGGCGCGGGCTGGTGCTGATCGCCGCGCTCTCGATCGTGGCCACCGGCCTCAGCACCACCGCGGCCATCGTCCTTCCGCTGCTGGTCGGCGGCGCGGCGTTCGCGATGATGGTCGTCGGTCGCTGGCGGGACGCCCTCCTGGCCGGTGCGGCGGCGCTGATCTACCCCATCGGCGCGACCATCTGGTCGCGGCTCAACGCCGGGCCCATCACCGAGAACGCGGCCGCCGCCTTCTACGACGCCGAGATCACCTATCGGCGGACCATCCTGTTCGGCGTGCTTGGCGTGATCGGCGGCCTGGCCCTGTGGCTCGGTTCCCTGGTCACCCGTCGTCGGACCCCCCAGTTGCTCGTCGCGGGCAGCACGCTGGCGATGAGCGTGCTGCTCTTCCCCGGCGTCCTCGAGGTGATCAACAGCCTGACCGGCATCGGCGTCGTGCTCTGGCGGCTGCCCTGGATGTTCGCCCTCCCGGCGGTGATCGGCATCCTCTGCACCGTCGAACTGCCGCGCGTGCGGGTGTTCGGCAGCGTCGCGATCGCGGCGGCGCTGATTGCCTGCTTCGCGCTCCTGGGCACGCCGATGTGGTCGCCGAAGAGCTACGTCGCGGTGCACGAAGAGCCCGTCTGGAAGCTGCCTCAGCAGCGTAAGACCATCGTCTTCTGGATGACCCGGCTCGACCGGCCCGACGGCGTGGTCCTGGCCCCGTCCACTCTCATGCACACCGCCCCGATGGTGACCAGCAGGATGCGCGTGGTCAGCCCCAACGATCGCTACCTGCCCGACTACGGCGTGGACACGCCCTTTGTCCAGGACCGGCTGAAGTTGGTCGCGCTGGCCAACGGCAAGGCCGACCTGGCGCCGGTGCCCGAGCTGGCCGGGGCGATCGAGCGGCTCGACGTCACCACGATCTGTGTCTATTCGAGCAACCAGGTGGCCCGTGATCTGGCGCCGCAGTTGGGGTTCGTGCAGTTCGCCACCCGTAAACGGCCGGGAGCGATGACCTGCTTCCGTCGCGGATGAGGACCCCGTACCGGCACTCGTTCACGGTCGGCTGCGGGGCGTGTGCAACGCCGAGCAGGTAGTGAGTTTTGACCGGTATGGACATTGATACCCGAGCGGCACCCCGATGTCCTCTCGCGTTAAGGTCGCATGTGTACGAGCGGCACGAATGGGATCGGGTCTTCGCCGTTCAGGCTGTTGTGCGGGAGTTCCGAGCTGGGATAGGACCGTCGGCATGTCGGTGGCCGCTCAGCTCGAAGACCGTCACTTACGGTGACGGCAGGGTGGGTCGGGCCGCGACTCCCGACCGAACCGCGTGCGGTGCTGCCGTGACGACCCCGGGCCCCGCCCGTCAAGGATCTAGTAGGGAGCGAACTCGTTGTTCGGCACGTTGACAGGACGCATCGGAGTGGCCGCCCGCAGCGCGCTGCTGGTGCTGGCCTACCTGGTCATGCTCGTCGCAGGCGCCTTCGGTTGGGTCGGCCTGTTCGCCGTCGCCGGACTGGCGGCGGTGGTCGGCGAGTTCGCCGCCGCCCGCTGGTCCCCGCCGTCGCAGCTGCTGCTGGAGAAGGTCGGCCTGAACTTCTCGTACCGCCAGTTGACCCGGGACCTGTCGGCCGTGCTGCTCGTCGCCGCCCAGGTCGAGCTGGACGGCCTCGAGTTGAGCTTCCTGCTGATCCTGCCGGCGGCGGTGTGGGTCGTCTCCGTCTTCGCGGGCGCGCTCTCCACCATGATCGACCGTCGTAACCCGCAGTCCGCCCTGGTCTGCAACATCGAGCTGGGCCCCCTGCGCTCGGCCCCCCGCCCGCCGGCCTGGGCGGCGGCCGTCGCGGGGGACCGGATGCCCCTGCTCAACCTCCTGTTGGTCCCGGCCGCGGTGGTCGCCGCCGTGCGGCACGAGCCGACGCCGTACTTCGTCGCCGCCGCTCTGACGGTGGCGGCGACCGGGGTGGTGGGCGCGATCATCGCCGCGACGTGGCTGCGTGGTCGAGGCTCCGGCCAGGGACCGCTGATGCCGGCCGTGCAGCGCTGGCTCGACACCCACCGGCCCGAGGTGGCGCTCTACTTCGCCGGCCCGGCCAAGGACGTCTACCAGGCCAACATGTGGCTTGCCCCGACCGAGGCGCTGAACCAGCGCGCGGTGGTGCTGATGCGCAGCCGGGAGGCGTTCCTCGAGCTGGCCGACACCCGGCTGCCGGTGCTCTGCGTACCGGCCGGGGTGGACTTCATGAACCTCGAACTCGGCAGCGTCCGCGCCGCCCTCTACGCCGCGAACGTCGGCGCGAACATCCACATGCTGCGCGAGCCCGGCATGAAGCACGTCTTCGTGGGGCACGGCGACAGCGACAAGCAGGCCAGCGTCAACCCCTACAGCAAGGTGTACGACGAGGTCTGGGTGGCGGGCCTGGCCGGTCGGGAGCGGTACGCCCGTGCCGGGGTGGGCGTGCTCGACTCGGACATCGTGGAGATCGGCCGGCCGCAGTTGGCCGGCGTGCACACCTTCGGGGCCGAGTCGGTGGACCGTCAGTTCACCGTGCTCTACGCGCCCACCTGGGAGGGCTGGCTCGACGACGACCCGTACCACACCTCGCTGGTGTTGATGGGTGAGCGGATCGTCAAGGGCCTGCTGGCGAGCAACCCCGGGGTGCGTCTGGTCTACAAGCCGCACCCGCTCACCGGGTCGCGGTCCAAGGCTGCCAAGGTGGTGCACGACCGGATCGTCGAGGCGATCCGCTCCGCCGGTGGAAACCCCAACGCGGCCTCCCTGGACGGCACCGCGCACCTCGTGGTGACCGGCCGTACGCCCGGGCTGTTCGACTGCTTCAACCAGACCGACCTGCTGATCAGCGACGTGTCCAGTGTGGTCTCGGACTTCGTGCAGAGTCAGCGGCCGTACGTGGTGGCCAACCCGGCCGGCCTGCCGGAGGACGAGTTCCGTCGGGAGTACCCGACCGCGCGGGCCGCGTACCTGCTCTCGGCCGACTGCGGTGAGCTGGAGAAGATCGTGGCGGTGACCCGGGCCGGCGACGACCCGATGACGGAGGCACGCCGCGACCTGAAGACCTACCTGTTGGGGCCGGCGGAGGCCAACCCGATGGACCGGTTCGCCGAGGAGATCACCCGGCTCTGCCGCTGACCGCGCACCACGTCCCGCGCCCGGCCCGACACCTGTCGGACCGGGCGCGGTCGTGTCGGCGGCGAAGAGGTGTGACTCAGTCGAGCAGGGCGGCGACCGCGTCGGCGACCGGAGTGTCCGCCGGCAACGCCCGTGCCGTCACCACCGCGCTCAGCGGCAGCGGCCCGTACAGGTGGGGGAAGAGCTGCCCGCCGCGCGACGGCTCCCAGCGCAGGGCGTCGGCCAGCCGGTCCTCGTCCACGCCGAGCAGGGTGAGGCCGGTGACGCCGGAGAAGTGCCGGCGGGCCGTCTCCACCACCTGGTCGGCGGCGGAGAGGTGGATGAAACCGTCCTGGCGGTCCAGGGCCGAGCCGGCGAAGGCACCGGCGACCCGGGCGTCGTCCCACTCGACGGTCGGCAACAGCTTGTAGATCACCTCCGCAGACTACGTCGCCCACGTTTCGGCCGTACCGCCGCCGACGTCGGCCACCGCCCGTCATGCTCAGGTTGACCCGCCGGAAGGGGATGGACGATGGCGAGCTACGACGACGACTGGACCGACACCCAGCGCGGGCTGTACGACGAGTGCTACCGGGCCGGCGGCGAGTGGGCCGAGGACCCGGACACCCCGTCGGACGACGTGCAGCACGTGATCAACCTGGCCGAGGCGGACGACGACGCCTTCGACGACGCCGAGATCGACTTTCCGCCCCTGGTCGATGCCGTCACCCAGGCCAGCGGCGTCAACGTGACCAGCGTGCCCGCCCGGCACGACGACCCCGGTTTCCGGGGCTTCACCGACGGCGTGCGGGACGCGGTCGCCGACGACACGTTCGGTCTGTAGGGCCTGACCCGGGAGGCGGCCCTCCCGCTCGCGGCGGCCTTCTGCCACCATTCGCAGGACGGCTGCGACGGATGGGGGCACGGTGCGGATCCTGCTGGTGGAGGACGACCGCCGGGTGGCCGCCGCGCTCTCCTCCGCCCTGACCCGTCGTGGCTACCAGGTCGAGCACGCCGCCACCGTCGCCGCGGCGCTCTCCGCCGCCCCCTGCGACCTGGTGCTGCTCGATCTGACCCTGCCCGACGGCGACGGCACCGAGGTGTGTCGGGAGCTGCGCCGGCGCAGCAGCCAGCTCGGCATCATCGCGGTGACCGCGCGGGGTGAGGAGCGCGACCGGGTCCTCGGGCTGCGCCTGGGCGCGGACGACTACGTGGTCAAACCGTTCTCGATGGTGGAGTTGCAGGCCCGGATCGAGGCGGTGCTGCGCCGAGCCGCGAATGCCGCCCCCGAGCGGCACCTGATCGAGGCGGGGGCGGTGCGCATCGACGTGGCCGCCCGCACGGTGACAGTGGCGGGGCGTGCGGTGACGCTGACCCGCAAGGAGTTCGACGTGCTGCTGTCACTCGCCCGCCAGCCGGGGGTGGCGGTGCCCCGCGACCGCATCCTGCTCGACGCCTGGGGCACCACCTGGGGCGATCCGCACACCGTCGAGGTGCACGTCGGGTCGTTGCGCGGCAAGCTGGGCGACGCGCGGCTGGTGGAGACCGTCCGTGGGGTCGGCTACCGGTTGCGCGATGCGTGAGGGGACGCCGTGCGCCGTCGACTGGTGATCAGTTACCTGCTGCTGATGGTGCTCGTCCTCGTCGCGCTGGAGAGCCCGCTCGCCGTGACCCTGGCCAGCCGGGAGACCGAGCGGGTACGCGCGGACCGGCTCGCCGACGCCACCCGGTTCGCCTCGCTGGCCGGTCCGGCGCTGCGCGGCGGGGAGCCCGGCCCGATCGGCGCGGAGCTGCGCAGCTACGACGAGCTGTACGGGATCGGCGCGGCGGTCGTCGACCGGGACCGGGGCATCGTCGTCGACTCGGCGAGCTGGCGGTCCACCGGAACCGCCACGGTCCTGGACGTGGCGCTGTCCGGGCAGCAGGCCAGCGCGCCCGAGTCGATCTGGCCCTGGTCAGCCGGCCCGGTGGTGGTGGCGGTGCCCATCAACGACGGCGGTGAGGTCCTCGGCGCGGTGGTGATCGTGACACCCGCCGGCGAGATCCGTCGCGCCGTGACCACCTGGTGGCTGCTGCTCACCGTGGCCGGCCTGCTCGTCGTGCTGGCCTGCGTGCTCACCGCGTTCGGCCTGGCCGGATGGGTGCTGCGGCCGGTCACCGAGCTGGACGCGGTCACCCACGAGATCGCCGAGGGCGACCGGGGCGCCCGCGTGCAGCACCGCCTCGGCCCGCCGGAGCTGCGCCGGCTCGCGACCAGCTTCAACCACATGGCGGACGTGGTCTCCGACGTGATGGACCGGCAGCGTGCCTTCGTCGCGCACGCCAGCCACCAGCTGCGCAATCCGCTCACGGCGCTGCGGCTGCGGGTGGAGGAGCTGGGTCCCAGCCTCACCGACGCGGACGGGCGCTCCGAGCACCGGCTGGCGTTGGAGGAGACCGACCGGCTGGCGCTGGTGCTCGACGCGCTGCTCACCCTCGCCCGGGCCGAACGCGAGGAGAACGAGCGGGTCACCGTGGACGCCGCCGCCGTCGCGGCCTCCCGGGTGGCCGCGTGGGCGCCGTTGGCCCGGCACCGGTCGGTCGCGCTGCGCCTGGCCGCGAGTGACGCTCCCGCGTACGCGCGGACCGTGCCGACCGCCGTCGACCAGGCGCTGGACGCCCTGATCGACAACGCGGTGAAGTTCAGCGGAGCCGGCGGTGCGGTGACGGTGACGGTGGCCCGCCGCGACGACGGCGTCCTGTTGGAGGTGCGCGACACCGGCCCGGGAATGACCGAGAGTCAGCTCCGCCAGGCCACCGAACGGTTCTGGCGGGCCCCGGACGCGCAGAACGTCGACGGCGCCGGGCTCGGCCTGACCATCGCCGCCGTGCTGGTGGACGCCTCCGACGGGCGGCTCACCATGCGAGCGGGCACCCCGCGCGGGCTGGTCGCCGGCCTGTGGTTCCCGGCCACCGAGCCGGCGGGAGAGCCGCTGGACGGGGACGGGCACCCGGCCGCCGACCGGTGGCCCACCCCGGCGCGCTAGCGGCGGTTCACGGCTCGGCCACCGCGGCGACCCGGGCGGCCCACGGCGCGGCCGTCCGGCAGCTCAGGGCTTGGCGGCCCGGTACCAGGCGGCGGCGCCCGGGTGCAGCGGCAGCGGCGCGGTGGCGATCGCCGAGCGGGGGCTCATCCGTCCCGCCGCCGGATGCGCCGCGCCCAGTTCGGCCCGGCGCTCCATCAGCAGTCGGGTCACATCCCGGACCAGCGGCTCCGGCAGGTCGGCCCGCACGATCAGATAGTTCGGGTCGGCGACCGTGGTCACCGGGTTCATCCCGTACACCGAGCGGGGGATGTCCCGGGAGACGTAGATCTGCCCGTAGCGGGCGCGCAGCGGCTCCGTCCACTCGCCCAGGTCGACGATCCGGGTGGCGCTGCGCCCGGCCAGCTCCTCGATGCCCCGCACCGGCAGACCACCGGAGAAGAAGAACGCGTCGATGCGTCCCGAGCGCAGGGCGGTCACCGAGTCGTCCAGGCCGAGCCGTTCCCGGCGTACCGTGTCGCCGCCGAGCCGGGCCACCTCCAGCAGCCGGCTGGCGGTGATCTCGGTGCCGGAGCCGGCCGCGCCCACCGAGACCCGCCGACCCCGCAGGTCGCCGACCGTACGGACCGGCCCGCCGTCGGTCGTGACCAGGTGCAGTTGGTCGTCGTACACCCGGGCCACCGCGTCCACCGAGGGGCTCTGCGTCGGGCTCGTGGGCAGTACGTCGGCCTGGGTGAAACCCAGCTCGGCGGCCCCCGAGCCGACCAGGCGGACGTTCTCCGCCGAGGCCGCGGTGATCACCACGCTGGCCCGTACCCCGGGCAGTTCGCGGTTGAGGATGGTCGCGAGGGACTGCCCGAACGCGTAGTAGACGGCGGTGGGGCTGCCGGTGGCGATCCGGATCTCCACCGGCTCGGCCGGGTCGTCCCGGCAGCCGGCGACGGTCAGGGCCACGACCAGCGCCAGCGCCGCCGCCCCCGGGCGGCGTCGACCGGCCCGAGGAGACGAGGTACGACTCACGCGGTGCACTGTGCGCGCTCCGACGGGCACGCGCAAGCCCGCACCCGTCAGTACCGCCGGTACGGGCCCTCGCTCAGCAGACCGGGCGGCCCCGCGGCGACACCGCGGCGCGCGCCGGCTCCAACGACGCGCTGTGCAGGATGCGCTCCCGGTCCGGCCCGTCGGCCACGCTCACCAGGAAACAGCCGGTGCCCGGGCGGAGTACGGCCGGCACGTCGAGCACGGCCGCGCCGCGGATCAGCACGGCGGCCAACTCCCGGTCGGTGAGCCGCACACCGAGGATGTGCCGGCGCACGTGCCGCCCGCCGGCCAGCAGCGCCGACCGCCACGCCGCTGCCGCGAGGCGGGACACCCACCGGCGGCGGGCCGGCGAGGTGCCGAGCACGGGACCGCCCAACAGATCCCGACGTCCCTGCCACCAGCCGGCATCCATCAACCGGCCGTACGTGCCCCGGTGCTCCGGCGGCACCCACAGCCGGTGCACCTCGTAGCGGCGGCGGAGTCCGCCGACCGTCACCTCGTGGGTGACCGGAATGTCGAGGCGGGCGAGCAACTGGCGCATCCGCTGCGCGGCGTCCTCCCGGTTGAATTCGACCCCCGGCGCCTGCGCCGGCGGCGTGGCGCTCGACCGCGCGCTAGTCGGAGGCGCGGTGCAGCGCAGCAGGCAGGACGCCTCGAACGCGTCGCCCAGGGTCAGCCAGTCCAGCGGGGGCGGCGTCGCCGGTGGGCGGGGCCGGTCGAGCAGGGCGGGATCGCGGGCCAACGGGGGCTCCCTCGTCGGAGTCTGAGTTCCCCTACCGTGGCCCCTGCGCGGCCGTTACGGAACGTGTCCCGCCCAGCCTTGAGCAAATCTTGCGGCTCTCGCTCCGCTACAGCTCGGTCACCACCAGATCCACCTGCCGGACCCGCCCGGCGGCGGCCGGTTCCTCCACCACGGTGTGCTTCAGCTCGCGCAGGGCGCCGACCAACTCCCGGGCGGTGCGTGGCTTCGCGCCGGTGAGGAGCAGATCCCGCACCAGCCGTCCCTTGGTCGCCTTGTTGAAGTGGCTCACGACCGAGCGGACGGGCACCCCGTCGACCTCCCGCTCATGCAGCACCCGAACGGTGACCGTCCGTTCGGCCAGCTCACCGCGCGGCGTCCAGGTGGCCGCGTACGCGCCGGAGCGCAGGTCGAGCACCGGGCCCCGACCGGCCGCGCCGGCCAGGACCGGCGTCAACTCCCTGCGCCAGTACGCCGACAGCGCCCCGACGTCCGGCAGGCGGACGCCGATCGGGCAGCGGTACGGCGGGATCCGGTCGGCGAGGCGTACCGCGCCCCACAGGCCGGAGCTGATGAGGATCGAACGGCGGGCCGCCCGCAGCGCCGCCGGTGGCAGCGTGGCCAGCTCCAGCGCCTCGTACAGCACCCCGGTATAGAGCCGCTCGGCCGGTGCGGTCGCCGCCTCCCGCACCCGGGCGTTGCGGCGCAGCTCACCGCGCTGACCGTCGCTGAGCCCGAGCGCGGCCAACGCCGCCTCTTCGTCGGGCCCCGCGCTGAGCGCCACGAGCGCGTCGAGTACCCGCTCGCGGGCCGGGTTCAGCTCCGGCAGCGAGAGCTTGTCCGGCGTCCACCGCCGTCCGGTGCCGGCGTCGGCCTTGCCCTCCGAGGGCGGCAGCAGGATGAGCATCGGGTCTCCTCGGACGGCGTACGGCGGCGGCTGAGCCAGCGTACGACCCGTGCTCAGCGCCAGGGCCGCACCGGGGTGTCGGGGTGGTACACGCGATAGCCACCCACCTCGCGGACCGGTGCGGCGTCGGGTCGGTCGGCGAGCAGCCGGCGCAGCCGCCGGTCCATCGGCGAGTCGACCTCCACCACGTAGCCGGGTCGCGCGGCCCGCCCGACCTGCCGCCAGTACGGCCGGTAGCGGTTCTGCCCCGGGGACAGGTCGCCGTCGAGCACCCCGCACACCACCGCCTCGTCGGTGTTGAACACCAGCCGGTTGCAGGTCCAGTAGTCCCCGTACACCTCGTGGGGTCCGTCGGCGCGCAGCGCGGCGGCCAACTCCCGGGCCTGGCGCTCCTCGGTCCGCGACGCGGCGGTGCCGCTGACCGCGAAGAGCACGGTGACCAGCAGCGTCGTCGCGGCCAGCGCCACCAGCACGGCGGTGGCTAGCGCGCCGGTCAGTCGGCCGAGCGCGCCCACCGTGCCCCGCCAGCCGGCCACGGCCGCCGCCCAGAGCGGCCAGAGCACCGCCGGCAGCGACAGTTGCAGCACCGACAGGTAGCGGGCGTTGTCCAGCGGACTGGTCGCGGCGAGCGGGCTGCGCACGTACGACAGCAGGGTCAACGCCGCCCCGACGACAAGCGCGAGCTGCACCACCGGCCCGACCCGCGCGGCCCGTGGCGTGCCCTCGGCCCGGTCGCCGCGCAGGGTGCCGGCGGCGGGCTCGCGGGGTGTCGTGCCCACGGCCCGGCGGTACGCGACGAGCGCGAGCGCCGCGGCGGCCACCAGCAGCGCCGGGTAGAGCAGTCCGAACCACTGCTGCCAGCGGCCACAGCCGTCGACCGGGCAGAGCCCGTGCGCCAGCGGCACTCCCTCCAACAGGCCGCCCCGAATCCGGTCGGACCACGGCGGCAGCGGGCCGGCCTTGGTGCTGACCTCCCGGAACACCGTCAGCGAGTCCTCACCCGGCCCGGCGCGCAGGTTGTCGACGATCATCGGTGCGATCCCGACCACGAAACCCGCCACCAGCAGCAGCCCGGACCAGCCGAGCAGCTCCCGGCGCACCGCCCAGAGCAGGGCCAGCACGGCGACCGCCAGGTACGGCAGGATCAGCCAGTCCGACCAGGCGGCCAGCCCGGCCAGCAGCCCGAACAGCGCGACGGCCAGC
The DNA here is from genome assembly GCF_049841635.1 of Micromonospora sp. DT44. NCBI lineage: Bacteria > Bacillati > Actinomycetota > Actinomycetes > Micromonosporales > Micromonosporaceae > Micromonospora > Micromonospora sp. DT44. The sequence continues at coordinate 210,721 of NZ_JBNCKS010000001.1, forward strand.
CGACGGTGGCGCACCGACCCGGCGCCCAGCCCCACGACGATCAGCAGCATCAGCAGCACCGCCGGTTTGACCTCCGGCCGACCGCCGACCACGGTGAGCTGGTCACGCACCACCCGCTCGGGTCCCAGCGCCAACAGTCCGACCACGAGGACGGCGAACCACGGCGGATAGAGCCGGCGGGTGAGCCGGTACACGAGGTAGAGGAAGACCGCGTACAGGGCCAGCATCGGCAGCCGCAGCGCCGGCCAGCTCGGCCCGAACACGGCAAGCAGGGGCGCCGCCAGGTACGACTCCAGCATCCCCATGTAGTGCTGGCCGTAGAGGAAGACGGGGTGTTCCCGGCCCTGCCCGATGTGCAGGGCGGCCAGCCCGAAGGTCGCCTCGTCGCTGTTCGACACCGGCACGGTGTACAGCGTCAGGACCAGCCGGTACCCGACGCCGACCAGCCCGAACAGCAGCGCGACGAGCGCCGGCCGGTCAAGTCGCGGACGCCACCGCCCGCGGTGCTGCTCTGGATGCGACACGACCACGCCCCCGTCGTCGTCCCGACCCGGAGTGTTTCACGGACCGACGGCCGATCGGGCCGGTTCGGCCAGTCCGGCCTGGCTGGCGGGCGGGCTGCGGCTCGGACCCGCTCGCGTGGCCGTCGCCGACGACGTGTGGCAGGGTTGGCGGGTGCCACCCACACCCGCCGGCGAACTGGCCGTGCCGAATCTGCACCGGGCCGCGCGGATCGAAGACGCCGTGCACCAGCTCGTGGAGCGTCGGCTGCGCCGCACCGGCTGGCGGATGAACATCGTCGCCTACACCGGCTACGGCCGGCCCGGGTGGGTACGCGTGATGTGCCGGGTGCTGCTGGGCCGTCCGGACAACCGTCAGCGGGGCCGGCTGGACAAGGTGCGCGGCTGGCGCAGTTTCACGACCCTGCCCGCCAAGCACGTCACGGTGCAGATCGAGGCCGGCGGGGTACGGCACGAGGCCCAGGCCGACCGCAGCGGCTTCGTCGACACGCTCGTCGAGGCCGACCTGCCACCCGGCTGGGGCACCGTACGCCTCAGCGTCCCCGACGCCGAGCCGGTCGACGCCCCCGTGCGCATCCTCGACCCGGAGGTCAAGTTCGGCATCCTCTCCGACATCGACGACACGGTGATGGTGACGGCGCTGCCCCGGCCACTGCTCGCCGCGTGGAACACCTTCGTTCTCGACGAGCACGCCCGCGCCGCCGTACCCGGCATGGCGGTGCTCTACGAGCGACTGGTCACCGCGCATCCCGGCGCCCCGGTCTTCTACCTCTCCACCGGCGCGTGGAACGTCGCGCCGACGTTGACGCGGTTCCTGTCCCGGCACCTCTACCCGGCCGGGCCGCTGCTGCTCACCGACTGGGGTCCGACCGCCGACCGCTGGTTCCGCAGCGGCATGGAGCACAAGCGTTCCACCCTCGCGCGGCTGGCCAAGGAGTTCCCCGACGTGCGCTGGCTCCTGGTCGGCGACGACGGCCAGCACGACCAGGAGATCTACCGCGAGTTCGCCGCCGCCCACCCGGAGAACGTCGCCGGGGTGGCCATCCGCCGGCTGTCCCCGACGCAGTCGGTGCTGGCCGGCAGCCTGCCCGCTCCGGCCGGTCGGCCGTCCTCGGGGTTGGTGGGGCAGAAGTGGCTGTCCGCGCCCGACGGCGCCGGCCTGTGGCAGCTACTCCGCGACGCCGGCCTGGTCTGACCGCGCGTCGCCGCAGCGGGCTGGCGGTGAGCTTTGATCACTTGGTGCTGACCAGTTCCAGGAGGCTTCTGACAACTGGTCAGCATCAAGTGATCATGGGACTGCGGGGTGAGCCTTGCGGGGCCACGCACGCGTCAGACCGCGCGGAGGGCGGTGCGGTGTGGGCGCTCACGTAGGTGGTCCAGCGCTGCGGCGGTCGCGTCGTCAGCGGGCAGGAGAAGGATCAGTTGCTGGGCGTCCGAGGCAGGAAGCTCAAGGACCTCCCGATTCCATTGAAGTCGAGGCCCGCGCGGGTGAGCCATCCTCAGCGGAACTCGGGCAGGAGGGATGTGGCGGTGCAGCCGCCGCGCGAACTCGGTGCCGGCCACGGTTGCGAGATCGGCCGTGAACCATTCGAACGTTTCGGCCGAAGGCCCGAGCCACAGGTTGAAGACCTGCTCGTCGGCGACCTGGTCCCAGTCGACGAAGGTGGTCCTGGCCTGCGGATGAGTGAAGACATACCGGGTGAGGTTGGGCTCTTCGGCGTCCAGCAGGCCGGTGTCGTGCATGACCGTGCCGAAGCCGTCGGTGTGGGCGAGCACGTCACCGATTCGATTGGTGACGAACGCGATGCCCGGCTCCAGAAGGGTGAGTATCTGGCGCACGGCCGGCCGCACGGTGCGTTCGGGCGGCGTCGGCCGGACGCGCCCGGCACACGCGCCACCAGTGATCTTGGCGAGGTAGCCCAGATGGGTGCGTTCGGCGGTGTCGAGGTTGAGCGCATCGGCCAGGGCGTTGACGACCGAGCGCGACGGGTTACGGTCGCGGCCCTGTTCGATCCTGGTGAGGTACTCGACGCTGACCCCAGCCCGCGAGGCCAACTCCGACCGTCGTAGCCCGGGAGCACGCCGCCGCAGGAGTGCCGGAAGGCCCAGTTCCTCCGGGCGGATGCTGTCACGCTTGGCCCGGACGAAGTCTCCCAGCGGCGTACCCATGCTGCGGAGCCTACGGCCCGCGACGCCCCGCCCGCGGAACGCAAGGTGGCCCTGTGAGGGCCAGCCTGCACACGGTCTGGTTGCTCGCCCGGAAACGACAGATCGTCGACGGCATGAGCGACAAGAGCAGACTCGTGGTCATCGTTGGTAGCGTGCGTGAGGGCAGGTTCGGGCCGGTCGTCGCCTCCTGGGTGGCGGACCAGATTCAGGCGCACGGCGGTTTCGACCTCGACCTCGTCGATGTGGCCGGGGTGGATATTCCGCTGGCGCTGCCGGCCGTTTCGCCGAAGTTCGCCGGGGACGACTACCCCCGCCCGGAAGGCATGAAGGACCTCACCAGGAAGCTGTCGGAGGCCGACGCTTTCATCATCGTCACCCCGGAGTACAACCACAGCTTCCCAGCGTCGTTGAAGGCGCTCGTCGACTGGCACTTCACTGAGTGGACCGCCAAACCGGTGGCGTTCGTCAGCTACGGCGGTGCGGCCGGTGGCCGACATGCGGTGCTTCACCTGGAGAACGTGCTTACCGAACTGCACGCGGTGACCATCCGCGACGGACTGGCCTTCCCCAACTACTTCACCGCCTGGCAGGACGGTGCACCGCTGGACGCCGCTGCTCCCGGCTACGCCAAGACACTCCTGGATCAGCTTTCCTGGTGGGCGCAGGCACTGCGTGCCGCCCGTACCGCCGCCCCGTATCCGGGTGGGGCGTGACGATTGAGGGACTACACCAGTTTGGGCTCGTCAGACCTTCCTGCCGACCACCAAGTCCGTGCGCCACCGTGGCGGGCAGCGGTCGGTTGCCGCGCTGCGTTATCGTCCCTCCCGACCCGACCGAGCGGTGGACGGGGAGTGGGGGTGGACAGTGCTGCGCTTTGCGCCGCTTCGGTTGGCAGCCGACGAGCGGATCGTCTTCACCCGGCGTGGATACTTCCCGATCGGCACGACATCGCTGAGCACGACCGGCGTCCTGCTCACCATCACGACGAGGCGGTTGCTCTTCGCGCCGGTCAGGGTCTGGGGTATCCGGAGCTTCGCCGAGTCCTGGGTCCGCGCCCAGTCGATGAGCCTGCCGGACGTGGCGACCGTGGAACCCGCGGCCGGTGCCCGCCTGACGATCACGTCCCAGTTCGGCGACACCGTCTCCTTCGTTGCCATCCTCCCGACCGGTGTCGGACTCCCCTGGCAGGCCCGCGCCGCCGTTCCTTACCGCGACGAGACGGTACGACGCATCAGGGCGGCCTGCGGCCTCGGCGAGCCGGGTTCGAGGGCCGCCGAGTCGGGTGACGGCGGTGCGTCCACCTGAACGAGCCGGAAGCCGCCCGGACCGCGCTGAGCCGAATGGGTAACCGTCGCCTTCTCGCCCGGCTCTGAGATGAGGAGTGGAGGGCGCGGTTGAGGAACAGGCTGAACTGGTTGGGCGGCTCTCTACTCTGGATGCTGTTCGGCTTTGTGATGCTCATGTTCGGCTTGAATCCGGCAAATGGATGGCCTGGGCTGATTGCCGTCGCCAGCTTCTTCGCAGTTATCTGTCATGCGATCGCCCTGACGACGATGTTCTCCTTCGTCAAGCCGACGCGTGAATCGTTGCAGATAGTCAACCCCGGGGCTCAGGTGCTCGTGCCGTGGGGTCGGATCAGGTCGGTCGACGCCGCCAACGGCTTGGTGGTCAGTGTGGTGGGCCACCGAGATGTAGCCTGCTATGCCTTCCAGGGCTCTCTGTTGGGCAAGCTGGCGGGGGGTCGGAGAAACACCCGAGTGGCTGCGCTCATTGAGGCGCGGAGGAAAGAGCACGCGACCTCGACATCTGGCGAAGTGGTGTGCTCGAGAATTCCCTGGCAGCGCCATTTGGCCTGGTTTGCTGTCGCCTGGTCCGCCCTCGCCGGAGTGATTCCGACCTTGGCTCGCCTCTCCCAGGGTTGGTAAAAGGAGTCGCGGCGGTCAGCGGCGGTCAGCCCTGGCGGAGCCAGATGACGCCGAGCGGGGGGACCTGGAGGGCCGCCGACGCCACCAATCCGTGCCACGGCACGTCCTCGGCGTGCACCTCGCCCAGGTTGCCCACGCCCGATCCGCCGTAGTGGTGCGCGTCGGTGTTGAGCACCTCGGTCCAGGTGCCGCCAGCCGGTAGGCCGATCCGGTAGTCGTGCAGGGGCTGGGCGGAGAAGTTCGCCACGCACACCAGCGTCGAGCCGTCGGGGGCGATCCGGACGAAGGAGACGGTGTTGTTGGCGACGTCGTCGCCGGCGATCCACCGGAACCCGGCCGGTTCGGTGTCCTGCGCCCACAGCGCCGGAGTGTCGCGGTAGACGCGGTTGAGGTCACCGACGAGCCGCTGCACGCCCGCGCGGGCCGGGTCGTGCAGCAGGTACCAGTCGAGACCCCGCTCCTCGCTCCACTCCCGGTCGTCGGCCAGCTCGGAGCCCATGAAGAGCAGTTGCTTGCCGGGGTGCGCCCACATGTACGCCAGCAGCGCCCGTACGTTCGCCAACCGCTGCCAGGTGTCGCCGGGCATCTTGCCGGCCAGCGAACCCTTGCCGTGCACGACCTCGTCGTGGCTGATCGGCAGCACGTAGTTCTCGCTCCAGGCGTACGCCAGGGAGAACGTGAGCTGGTGGTGGTGGTGCTGGCGGTAGATCGGGTCCTTCGACGTGTAGAGCAGCGTGTCGTGCATCCAGCCCATGTTCCACTTGAACCCGAAGCCCAGCCCGCCGCCGGCGGTGGACTGGGTGACCCCCGGCCACGCGGTGGACTCCTCGGCGATCATCACGACGCCGGCGTGGTGCTTGTAGACCGTCGCGTTCACCTCCTGCATGAGCGCGATGGCCTCCAGGTTCTCCCGACCGCCGTACCGGTTGGGGGCCCACTGGCCCGCCTCGCGGGAGTAGTCCAGGTAGAGCATCGAGGCGACCGCGTCGACGCGCAGCCCGTCGACGTGGAACTCCTCGCACCAGTAGAGCGCGTTGGCGACCAGGAAGTTACGCACCTCGCGGCGGCCGAAGTCGAAGACGTACGTGCCCCAGTCGGGGTGCTCGCCGCGACGGGGGTCGGGGTGCTCGTACAGCGGGGTGCCGTCGAAGCGGGCGAGGGCCCACTCGTCCTTCGGGAAGTGCGCGGGCACCCAGTCGAGGATCACGCCGATGCCGGCGGCGTGCAGAGCGTCGACGAGGTGGCGGAACTCGTCCGGGTCGCCGAAGCGGGACGTCGGCGCGTAGTAGCCGGTCACCTGGTAGCCCCAGGAACCGCCGAACGGGTGCTCCATCACGGGCAGGAACTCCACGTGCGTGAAGCCCAGCTCGGTGACGTACGCGGTGAGCTGGTCGGCCAGCTCGCGGTAACCCAGGCCGGGCCGCCACGAGCCGAGATGCACCTCGTACACGCTCATCGGCTCCTGGTGCGGCCGCCGCTCGGCCCGGCGGGCGAGCCAGTCGGCGTCGTCCCACAGGTACGTCGAGTGGTGCACCACCGACGCGGTGGCCGGCGGCACCTCCGCGTACGCCGCCAGGGGGTCGGCCTTGTCCCGCCACTTCCCGTCGGCGCCGAGCACCCGGTACTTGTAGTGGGCACCGACCCGCGCGTTGGGGACGAACAGCTCCCACACCCCGCTGGAGCCGAGCGAGCGCATCGGCCAGCCGTCGTCCGCGCCCCAGCCTGTGAAGTCACCGATTACGCGGACGCCCTGGGCGTTGGGCGCCCAGACGCTGAACGCCACGCCCTCGTCGAACACCCGCGCGCCGAGCGCGTCCCACAGCCGCTCGTGCCGGCCCTCGCCGATGAGGTGCAGGTCCAGCTCGCCGAGCGTGGGCGGGTAGCGGTACGGGTCGTCGTGCGTCGTGCCGTCGACCTCCACCCGGTAGTCGAGCACGCTGCCCTCGACCTGCGCCTCGAAGATGCCCAGGTCGTGGACCCGCTTCATGGGGTGCCGCTCGTCGCCGACGAGCAGCACCACGTCACCCGCGCCCCGGCGCATCGTGCGGATCAGAGTCGACCCCTCGGCGGGGTGCGCGCCGAGCAGCGCGTGCGGGTCGTGCGTCACACCGGTGATCAGCTGGTCCATCGGTCGTCCTTCGGTGCGGCGTCGGTCGGTGCGGAGGCGGACGGGCGGGGCGCGGACGGGCGGCCGGCCGAGGATTGGGCGGCAGCCGCACGGGCCGCGGCGCGGGACGCCAGGGTGGCCGGCGTCGCCACCCCGCTGGCCGGGGTGACCGGCGCGGCGCCTGGGGCGGATGGTGGTGCGCTGGCTGGGGTCGCCGGCGCGGCGCCTGGGGCAGACGGCGCGGCGGCTGGGGCAGACGGCGCGGTAGCCGGGGGCGGCGTCGTGGTGGCTGGGGCCGGCGGCGGGGTAGTCGGGGGCGCGGTGGCCGGCGGCGACGGCTGGATAGCCGGGGGCTCTGCGACGCTGGCCGGAGGCGACGGCTCGGTGGCCGGGGCCACCGGGGCGGTGCCGCCGGACAACTCGTCCGGAACGTCGGTGACGGTGAGGTGCGCCGGTTCGACGCCGGCTGGCTCGGGCACGGCGGGCGGCGTCGGGCGGCGGACGGTCAGCACGTGCGCCGGTTGCAGGTACGGGTCGAGCCGTACCGCGTTGCGCTGCCCCCAGTCGTAGCTGGTGCCGGTCAGCTCGTCGTACACGGTGAAGCGCTCGTGCCAGTCGAACCCGAGCGCGGGCATGTCGAGCGTGGTGTTGCCCCACTGCACCTCGCGCGAGTCGAACGAGCAGATCACCAGCACCGTGTTGCCGGTCTCCGGGTCGTGCTTTGACCAGCAGAGCAGCGCCGGGTTGTCGATCTCGTGGAAGCGCAGGTTGCGGAGCTGGTGCAGCGCCGGGTTGTCGCGGCGTACCCGGTTGAGGGTGGTCAGGAACGGCGCCAGCGAGCGGCCCTGCGCCTCGGCGGCGGCCCAGTCGCGTGGGCGCAGCTCGTACTTCTCGTTGTCCAGGTACTCCTCCGCGCCGGGGCGGGCCACGTGCTCGAACAGCTCGTAGCCCGCGTACAGGCCCCAGGAGGGGGAGAGCAGCGCGGCCAGCACCGCCCGGATCTTGAACATCGGCGGGCCGCCGTGCTGCAGGGACTCGTGCAGGATGTCCGGCGTGTTCGGCCAGAAGTTCGGCCGCATGTGGTCGGCCGCCTCGATCAGCTCCTCGCAGTACGCCCGCATCTCGGCCGCCGTCGTGCGCCAGGTGAAGTAGGTGTACGACTGCGTGAAGCCGATCTTGCCGAGCCCGTGCATGATGGCCGGCCGGGTGAACGCCTCGGCCAGGAACAGCACGTCCGGGTCGACCTTCTTGACCTCGGCGATCAGCCAGTGCCAGAAGTCGAACGGCTTGGTGTGCGGGTTGTCCACCCGGAAGATCCGGATGCCCTCGCCCACCCAGTGCAGCACCACCCGCAACACCTCGGCCCGGATGCCCTCCGGGTCGTTGTCGAAGTTGACCGGGTAGATGTCCTGGTACTTCTTCGGCGGGTTCTCCGCGTACGCGATGCTGCCGTCGGCCCGGGTGGTGAACCACTCCGGGTGCTCGGTGACCCAGGGATGGTCCGGCGCGCACTGCAACGCCAGGTCCATCGCCACCTCCAGGCCCTGCGCCGCCGCCTCCGCGATGAAGGCCCGGAAGTCTGCCGGCGTACCCAGGTCGGGGTGGATCGTGTCGTGGCCGCCCTCGACGGCGCCGATGGCCCACGGCGAGCCGACGTCGGTCGGCCCGGCGGTGAGCGCGTTGTTGCGGCCCTTGCGGTTGATCCGGCCGATCGGGTGGATCGGCGGCAGGTAGAGCACGTCGAAGCCCATCGCGGCGACACCGGGCAGCCGCTCGGTCGCGGTGGCGAAGGTGCCGGAGCGCCCACCCGCTGCTCCTTCGGAGCGCGGGAAGAACTCGTACCAGGCCGAGAAGAGGGCCCGCTTGCGGTCAACCCAGAGGGAGTACGCGTCACCGACGGTCACCAACTCGCGCACCGGGTGCTCCCAGAGCAGGTCGGCGAGGGCGAGCGCCGGCCCGACGCGCTGCGGCAACGGCAGGTCGGTGGCCGCGAGGGCGCTGAGCGCGTCGGCGAGGCTCGCGCGGTCGGCGGCCGGCACCAGGTCCCGGGCGGCGGCCAGCACCCGCGCGCCCTCGGCCAGGTCGTTGGCGAGATCTTCCGGGCCCTGCCCGGCGGCGATCTTCTTGGTCACCGCGTTCTGCCACGTCAGGTACGGGTCTCCGAACGCCTCGACGGTGAAGGTCCAGGTGCCGACGGCGTCCGGCGCGATGGTGGCGTGCCAGCGGTCCTGGCCGGGCTCGCCGGGGCGCATCCGGGTGAACGGGCGCTCCTCGCCATCCGGGCCGGCCCACACCACGTTGCAGCCCAGCGCGTCGTGCCCCTCCCGGTAGGCGCGTGCCGACACCGGAACCGGCTCGTCGACCACCGCCTTGGCCGGGTACCGCCCGCACGAGACGACGGGGGAGACGTCTTCGATCGGGAACCGTCCTGTCACCCCGCCAACCTACTGTGCGAGATCGGCTCGCGCGCGGCCAAGCACCCGCCCGGTGGGCACCCGACCCAAGATCCGCTCACTTTCGGGGAAACTGCTGCATCCACGCGTTCCGATGCAGCAGTTTCCCCGAAGTTGTGCAGATCTTGGCGTGCCGCCGGTGATGCGTCTGCGCATCAGGTGTGATGCGTCGGAGCCAGTGTCGCGTATCATGTGTGATACGTGACAGGGGGTCGGGTATGCGGTTGAATAGCAAGGGCCAGGTCACCATTCCGGCCGCGTTGCGGGCTCGGTACAACCTGCACGAGGGCGACGAGGTCGATGTGGTCGAGGAGGGCGGTGCTCTCCGCATCGTGCGCGTGCACGGTGCCGACACTCGTGGTGATCGTCTCGTCCGCCACATGCGGGGTCGGGGGAGCGCCAAGGAGACCGAGCACATGTCCACCGAGGAACTGATGGAGTTGCTGCGTGGCGAGTGACCGGCTCCGCGTGGTGCCCTCGCGTTCATCCGACGCGGTGACGACCCTGGTCGACACCAACGTGCTGCTGGACATCCTGACCGATGACCCCAAGTGGGCTGAGTGGTCCGGCGCCGCCCTCGCCGAGGCCCGCGACGCGGGCAGTCTGGTGATCAACCCCATCGTGTACGCCGAGGTGTCGGTCCGTTTCGCCCGTGTCGAGGAGTTGGACGAGGCGCTGCCGGCGGGGGACTTCCTGCGCGAGGAGCTGCCGTACCTGGCGGGCTTCCTGGCCGGTAAGGCCTACGCGCGATATCGCAAACTGGGTGGCACGAAGCGGTCCCCGGTAGCCGACTTCTACATCGGGGCGCATGCCGCCGTCTGCCGATACCACCTGCTGACCCGTGACGGGGCGCGCTACCGCACGTACTTCCCGACCCTGGACCTGATCACGCCGGCCGACTGACCGCCACTCGCCGGCCCCGGCCCCGGCCCCGGAGCGCGGATCTTCACTGGAGGCAGGCGGTCGCGGTCGAGCGGTCGTTGATCGTTGGCACCTCAGCAGCACCACGCTCGGCGTGTCGTACCGCTCAGCAGCCAACGATCAAGGAAGTAGGTGTGTGCTCAGCTTCAGGCGGGCGGGCTCGGTGCCACGAACGATCCCTTGCCCTGGCGAGTGACGATCCAGCCTCGCTCCTCGAGAATCCGAAGGGCGTAACGCACAGGCCACGCACTCGACTGGTACTGCTCACGCATCTCGGCGATGGACGGCAGTTTGTCGCCCGGTTTGAGAGTGCCGCTGCGGATTGAAGCAGCGACGTCATCGATGATCTGCTCGTACAGCGGTGCTTGCGGCATGGTGGCGCCACCTCTCGTCAGCGCACCGATCTTCGCACTCTGGGTAACTCGCCGTGCATGCTCTGTTGACTGTGACGGCAGTGCCTTCTAAGTTGGAATGGGTAGGGGTTCTCTCGTCAGCAACGGAGTGCCTCCGCCGGGGCGGGAGTGCTCCCGCGTCGCTTCCGCCCCGGGCCGATCGCCGATCAGCCCTCGTTCCCCACGTCTCGCCATCTCGATCGCGCTGTTCAGGAGGCACGATGTATGACCGTTCGCCGGATGGGCCGCTGCCACCAGCCAATCCCGTTGCCGGTGCGCGCCCTCGGCTGCCGGACGGGGATCAGGTGCCCTGTCCGCCGCTCCCGGCGCGGGCGTCGCTCACCCGTCGGCAGTACCTCTACGGACTCGTGATCGCTGTGGTCGTACTCCTGTTGTTTGTTCTTGGGGTCGTGCGGTGAGCGCGACGGACCGGCGGTGAACGAGCTGCCGGTGGGTCGCCGGGTCGCCCAGTGGCGGGTGCGGCGCAACATGACGCAGCAGCAGTTCGCGGACCGGCTCGGCAAGTCGAAGAGTTGGGTGGACAAGGTCGAGCGTGGGGTACGCCGGTTGGAGCGGGTGTCGAACCTCCGGGAGGTCGCCGAGACGTTGCGCATCGACGTGGAGGTCCTGTTGGCGGCACGGCCAGTGCGGCCGACTCCGGTCGTGGCCGGGGTGGACGGGGTACGGCTGGCGCTGGCCCGGTACCACCTACCGGGCGCGGACCGACCGCCGCCGGCGGAGGAGTTGCGGGCCCGGCTGGAGCATGCCGAGCAGAGCTATCGCCACGCTCGGTACCCGGCGTTGCTGGCACTGTTGCCCGGCCTGCTCGACACGGCCCGGGAAGCGCACGCGGCTCGGCCCGGCGCGACGGACGCGCTGCTGGTGTCGGTGTACGCGCTCATCGCCCTGGCGTTGGTCAAGGTCGACCAGGGGGATCTGGCGTGGTTGGCCGCCGACCGGGGCATGGCGGTCGCCCTGGCGACCCACGAGCCGCAGTTGGTGGGCCTCGCCACCGTGTCACTGAGTCAGGCCCTGCGGTCTCGTGGTCGACGACGGTCCGCCCTGGACGCCGCGCTCGTCGCCGCCGAACACATCGGTGTGTCCCGGGCCGCCGACGACGCTCCAGCCGGCGCGCTTCGAGGCGTGCTACTGATCCAGGCAGCGCTCGCCGCTGCGGGCGGCAAGGACCATGCCCGCGCACGCCGCGCGCTCGACCAGGCCACGGGGATCGCCGGCTGGGCGGTGGTCGAGGCCGCCCGGGTGGTGGCCGAGGCGTCCCTTGGCGACGTCACCACGGCCTCGGCTCGGCACGAGCGGCTGGTGGCCGGCGAGGAGTGGCGGTGGCTGCCGCCTGAGCACCGTGCCGCGTACCTCCTCGATGTGGCCCGCGCCTACGCGCTGACCGGCGACATGCTTCGGGCTGGCCGGACGCTGCTCGACGCGGAACGCACCGCACCCGGCGAGGTGCACGACCGCCCGAGGGTGCGAAAGCTGGTCACCGTCGTGTGGCGGTCCGCCGATGCGCCAGCCGGCATCGTCCAGCTCGCCACCACTCTCGGTGTCGCCTGACCGCCGTCACCTGGTCTCCCCGTCGTCGCCGAGTACGGAGCCGACAAGTGCGCTCAACCCTTCGTGCCAGCGAGCTTCGGGCCAGTCGCGCAGGTGCTCGACCAGGTCGCTGCGGACGGCGGCGAGCAGCGCGTGGGCCAGGTAGTCCGCCGACTGCGGGCCGCGTGCCTCCGTGACGAGGCCGGTGAGCAGGGCGTGCCAGTGGTCGTACGCCTCGTTGCGGTACGGGCTGCCGCCTCCGGCGCTCTCCAGCGCCAGCGTGAGCACCCGGTTGTCGAGCTTGAAGCGCAGCATGGCCCGCAGCAGTTCGACGGCCTGTTCCGCCGCCGGCCGGGCCTGTGACGCCGCGAGCGCGTCCCGCAACCGCAGTCCCCGTTGCTCGTAGAGAGCGCGGATGAGCCCGATGCGGTCGCCGAAGCGCCGGAACAGGGTTCCCTTGCCGACGCCGGCCGCGGTGGCGATGTCGTCCATCGACACCTGATCGGGGTCGGTTGCGGCGTCGAAGAGACGCCCGGCGGCGGCCAGCACCGACTCCCTGTTGCGTACCGCGTCGGCCCGCACGGGTACCCCTCTCGCCAAACGGACTGGCGGTCCGTATAGTGGAAACGGACCGGCGGTCCGAATCTTATCGTGGCCATGCCGGACGAGGAAAGGATGATCATGCCGAACAACCCCACCGCGGTGTTCGATCGCGCCATGGAGCTGCTGCTCGCCAAGGACATGGCCGGGTTCATCGCGCTGTTCGCCGAGGACGCGGTGCTGGAGATCCCGTTCGCACCGCCCGGCCAGCCGCGCCGCGTAGCCGGACGCGCCGAGCTGCACGACTACCTGATCAACTACCCCGACCTGCTCGACGTTCGCGAGATCCGTGATCGAACCGTGCACGAGACCAGGGACCCCGAGGTCATCGTCGTCGAGTTCGTCGCCTCCGGTCTCGTCGTCCCCACGGGCCAGCCGTACGAGGTGCGGTACATCGCCGTCCTGACCATCCGGGACGGGCAGCTCGTGCGCTATCGCGACTACTGGGATCCGATCGCGGCACAGGAACTGCTCGGTGGCGGACTGGTGCAGTCATGATCCTGGTCATCGGTGGCACCGGAACCACCGGCCGCATCGTCGCCGCCAAGCTCGCCGAGCGTGGTCACCCCACCCGGATCGCCAGCCGACACCCATCGACCGAAGGCGTGCGCTTCGACTGGTACGACCCGACCACCCACCCGGACGCTCTGCGTGACGTGCGGGCGATCTACGCCATCCCCCCGGTCGGCGAGGTCGACCCGGCACCGATCATGCTGCCCTTCCTCGAACGGGCACGCAGCGCCGGTGTTCGTCGGGTGGTTCTGCTCAGTTCCTCGGCCATCGGGCCCGCCGGACACGGGCTGGGTATGGTGCACGCGCGGCTGGGTGAGCTGTTCGTGCAATGGGCGGTACTGCGGCCGTCCTGGTTCATGGAGAACTTCGTTGGTGAGCAGCCGCACGCCGTCAGCGCTCGCGAGCAGGGCGAGATCGTCAGCGCCACCGGCACCGCCCGGGTCGGCTTCGTCGATCCTGCCGACATCGCCGAGGTGGCGGTGCGGGCTCTCACGGACCCGACGCCGCACAACACCGACCACCTCATCACCGGACCGGAGGCGCTGAGCTACGACGAGATCGCCGCCGTCCTCAGCGAGGTCAGTGGCCGGCCGGTCAAGCACCGTGCGATCGACCCGGTGGGACTGGCCGCCCGCCACACCGCGAACGGCATCCCGCCGGACTTCGCCCGCTTCCTCGCGAGCCTGGACACGGCGATCGCGGCAGGCGCGGAGGACCGGACGACATCGACCGTCGCGGACGTGACAGGTCGCACGCCACGAACCTTCCGGGACTTCTGCCGGGACCGCCTGCGCGGCGACCGTCCTGGCTGACGCTCGGTCGGCGTCTGCAGGGCGGTTCGGGAGAACTGTTCGGCCTGCGGCGGGCGACGTCGTTGCTCAGGTCCCCTCCCGGGACGGCGGTCTGAGGCCGGCGGTGAGCAGGCGCTCGATCCGCGCGTACTCGGCGGCCATCTCCGGGGTGGCGAGGACGTCGTCGAGGTCGGCCGAGACCTGGAAGTCGACCTCCTCGACAGCGCGGATGGCCAGTTCGTAGATCTCCCCGCGCGCGTTCTCCTCCAGATAGGTGGTCCAGTGCTCCAGCGCGGTGAAGGCCGTCAGGAGACCCTGATCGAGGTCACCGTCGGCGAGGATGCCCTCGTCGATCCGAACCAGCAGCGCGCGCAGCTTCGTCGCGTCGGCCGTCCGGACGTTCTCGCGGGCGCTGGTGAGCGCCGCCCACGCGTCCTCGGTCATCTCGTCGTCGACGGCGGTGTCGAGCAGATCGTCCCGGGTCAGCCGGGTGACCGTGTCGAGACCGAACGCCCGCAGGTCGTCCTCGCCCGCCGCGATGACCAACCGGAGGATCGCGGCTTCGAGTTCGTCGTACCGCATGACGTCAGCGCGCGCCGACAGAGCGGTACACATCCAGGGTCTGCCGCGCGATGGCATCCCAGGAGAAGTGTTCGACCGCACGACGCCGGCCGGCCAGGCCGAACCGCTCGGTACGCGCCGGGTCGGCGAGCAGCGCGTTGATCGCCGCCGCCAGGTCGGCCACGAACGTCTCCGGCTTCAGCGGCGTCCCCGACCCGTCGGTGGCCTGCTCGATCGGCACCAGCAGCCCGGTGTCGCCGTCGGCCACCACCTCGGGGATGCCGCCGGTGGCGGTCGCCACCACGGCCGTCTCGCAGGCCATCGCCTCCAGGTTGACGATGCCCATGGGTTCGTAGACCGACGGGCAGACGAAGACCGTGGCGTGCGTGAGCACCTGGATCACCTCGGGCTTGGGCAGCATCTCGGCCACCCAGACCACACCGGAGCGGTTGGCCCGCAGCTCGGCCACCAGCTCCTCGACCTCGGCGGCGATCTCCGCCGTGTCCGGCGCGCCGGCCAGCAGCACGAGCTGGGTGTCCGCCGGCAGCTCCCGGGCGGCCCGCAGCAGGTACGGCAGGCCCTTCTGCCGGGTGATCCTGCCCACGTAGACCACGCTGGGTAGCGCCGGGTCGATGCCGAGCCGGTCGAGCACGTCGGTGCCGTGGTCCGGGGCGTACTGCACGGTGTCGATGCCGTTGTAGACCACCCGGACCTTCGACGGGTCGATCTGCGGGTACGCGGTCAGCACGTCGCTGCGCATGCCACCACTGACCGCGATCACCGCGTCGGCGGACTCCATCGCGGTGCGCTCGATCCACGAGGAGAGCGCGTAGCCGCCACCGAGCTGCTCGGCCTTCCACGGCCGCAGCGGCTCCAGGCTGTGCGCGGTCACCACGTGCGGCACCCCGTGCAGCAGCTTCGCGGTGTGCCCGGCCAGGTTCGCGTACCACGTGTGGCTGTGCACCACGTCGGTGCCGGCGGCGCCGGCGGCCATCTCCAGGTCCACGCCCATGGTCCGCAACGCGGCGTTCGCGCCGGTCAGACCCGGCGGTTCGGCGTACGCCGTGACGCCCGGCTCGGCGCGCGGCAGGCCGAAGCAGTGCACGCGGACGTCGGCGAGGCCACGCAGTTCCCGGGCCAGGTACTCGACGTGCACGCCCGCGCCGCCGTAGACCTCCGGCGGGTACTCACGGGTGAGCAGGTCGACGCGCAGCGGGGTGGGTTCCGTCATGACCCCGCACCCTAGTGCAGAAGACTCCCCGTACGAGTGGTGAAGTCCGACGCGGGTGGATAGCGTCGGGGCATGGCTGCCAAGGTGCTCGCGATCGTCCTGGCGGGTGGGGAGGGCAAGCGCCTGATGCCACTCACCACGGACCGGGCCAAGCCGGCCGTCCCGTTCGGCGGGATGTACCGCATGGTCGACTTCGTCCTCTCCAACCTGGCCAACGCCGGCTATCTCAAGATCGTCGTGTTGACCCAGTACAAGTCCCACTCCCTCGACCGACACATCACCAAGACCTGGCGGATGTCCACGCTGCTCGGCAACTACGTCACCCCGGTGCCGGCGCAGCAGCGTCGCGGGCCGTGGTGGTTCGCCGGCTCGGCCGACGCCATCTACCAGAGCTTCAACCTCATCAACGACGAGCAGCCCGACTACGTGATCGTCTTCGGCGCCGACCACATCTACCGGATGGACCCCCGGCAGATGGTGGAGGACCACATCGCCTCCGGCGCCGCGGTGACCGTCGCCGGCATCCGCCAGCCGCTGTCGATGGCCGACCAGTTCGGTGTCATCGAGGTCGGCGAGGACGGCAAGCGCATCCGGGCGTTCCGGGAGAAGCCCACCGACGCGGTCGGCCTGCCGGACGCACCGGACGAGATCTACGCCTCGATGGGCAACTACGTCTTCACCACCCGGGCCCTGTGCGAGGCCGTGGAGCGCGACGCCGCCGACAAGAGCAGCAAGCACGACATGGGCGGCAGCATCATCCCGATGCTCGTCGAGCGGGGCGAGGCCAACGTCTACGACTTCCGTGACAACGAGGTGCCGGGCAGCACCGACCGGGACCGAGGCTACTGGCGGGACGTGGGGACGCTCGACTCGTTCTACGACGCGCACATGGATCTGATCAACGTGCACCCCGTCTTCAACCTCTACAACTTCGACTGGCCGATCTACACGGAGCAGCCGCCGTGGCCGCCGGCGAAGTTCGTCCACCAGTGGGGTGAGCGGGTCGGCCGGGCGGTCGGCTCGATGGTCTCGCCCGGTGTGGTGATCTCCGGCTCGCTGGTGGAGAACTCGATCGTGTCGCCGAAGGTACGGGTGCACTCGTGGGCGCACGTGGAGGGCTCGGTGCTGATGGAGGGCGTCGAGATCGGCCGACACGCGGTGGTCCGACGGGCGATCCTGGACAAGAACGTGTTCGTCCCCGAGGGCGTCGAGATCGGTGTCGACCTGGAGAAGGACCGCCAGCGCTACACCGTCTCCGACAACGGCATCGTGGTCATCGGCAAGGGCCAGAAGGTCGAGCCGTGACCGACCCGCACACACCGAGGAGGATCCCGCAGTGACCCACCCCCGTGCCGGCCAGCCCGCCGAGCCCGCCGACCTGGTCGACGTGCCGCGCCTGGTGACCGCCTACTACGCCGAGCATCCGGACCCCGCGGACCCGGCGCAGCAGGTCTCCTTCGGCACCTCCGGTCACCGGGGCTCCAGCCTGCGCAACGCGTTCAACTCCGACCACATCCTCGCGGTCACCCAGGCGCTCTGCGACTACCGGCGGGAGCAGGGCCTGGACGGCCCGCTGTTCCTCGCCCGGGACACCCACGCGCTCTCCGCTCCGGCTGCGGTGGACGCGCTGGAGGTCCTCGCGGCCAACGGCGTCACCGTGCTGCTGGACAGCCGCGACGGCTACGCCCCCACGCCGGCGCTGTCGCACGCGATCCTCACCCACAACCGGGGGCGCACCAGCGGGCTCGCCGACGGCATCGTCATCACTCCGTCGCACAACCCGCCGGACGACGGCGGCTTCAAGTACAACCCGACCAACGGCGGGCCCGCCGACACCGACGTCACCCGGTGGATCCAGGACCGGGCCAACAGCATCCTCGCCGCCGGGCTCAAGGAGGTCCGCCGGATCACCTACGCGCGGGCCCGGGCCGCCGACACCACCGGGGAGTACGACTTCCTCGCGCACTACGTCGACGACCTGCCGGCGGCGATCGACATCGACGCCATCCGCGACGCCGGCATCCGCATCGGCGCCGACCCGCTGGGCGGGGCCAGCGTGGCGTACTGGGGTGAGATCGCCGAGCGGCACCGCCTGGACCTGACGGTGGTCAACCCGACTGTCGACCCGACCTGGCGGTTCATGACCCTCGACGGCGACGGCAAGATCCGGATGGACTGCTCCTCGCCGAACGCGATGGCGTCGCTGATCGCCGCGCGGGCCGACTACCAGATCTCCACCGGCAACGACGCGGACGCCGACCGGCACGGCATCGTCACCCCCGACGGCGGCCTCATGAACCCCAACCACTTCCTCGCGGTCGCGATCGGGCACCTGTTCCGCACCCGCGCCGACTGGGGCCCGGCCGCCGCCGTCGGCAAGACCCTGGTCTCGTCCTCGATGATCGACCGGGTGGCCGCCGACCTGGGTCGGCCGCTGCTGGAGGTGCCGGTCGGGTTCAAGTGGTTCGTGCCCGGCCTGCTCGACGGGGCGGTCGGCTTCGGCGGTGAGGAGAGCGCCGGGGCGTCGTTCCTGCGGCGCGACGGCTCCACCTGGACCACCGACAAGGATGGCATCCTGCTCTGCCTGCTGGCCTCCGAGATCCTGGCGACCACCGGGCGCAGCCCGAGCGAGCACTGGGCGGAGCTGGCCGAGCGCTTCGGCGCCCCCGCGTACGCCCGGATCGACGCCCCGGCGACCCGCGAGCAGAAGGCCGTGCTCGCGAAGCTCAACCCGGACCAGGTCACCGCCACGGAGTTGGCCGGCGAGCCCATCACCGCGACCCTGACCACCGCGCCCGGCAACGGCGCCCCGATCGGTGGCCTGAAGGTCAGCACGGAATCCGGCTGGTTCGCGGCAAGGCCCTCGGGAACGGAAGACGTCTACAAGATCTACGCCGAGTCCTTCCAGGGCCCCGACCACCTGAAGAAGATCCAGGAAGAAGCCAAAACCCTGGTAGACCAGGCCCTGACCCAGGCCTAACCCACCCCCCACCCCACCCCACCGCCTGCGTTGATCATGAAGTTGTTGCCACGACACGCCGCGCGGGACGGCAATAACTTCATGATCAGCCGTGTCGGGGGGAGGGGGAGCGGGACAGGGGTTTCAGCAGGGTGGTGGGTCGGCGGGTGGGGGGAGTTCCTGGCTGCGGCGGCGGAGTTCTTCGGGGAGTAGTTCGCGGAGTTGCTCGGGGAGGAACGGCAGGTCGAGCAGGGTCATCTTCAACTGGTTGCGCTCCTGGTAGCGCAGCGGGTCGAAGCGGACCACCAGGCCGGCGTCGCGGCGGTACGAGATGTCCACCGTCCCCTCCGTCGCCGCGTCGCGGAACACCAGACCGTCCATCTCCACGACGACCGGCGACGAGTTGGGCTGTAGCTCCAACCGGATCTTCTCGTCCGGGGAGAGCACCACGGCACGGGAGATACCGGCCATCGGCGCGGCCGGCGTGATCACCACCGAGTCCGCCGCCGGGGAGATCAGTGGACCGCCGGCCGCGTAGCTGTACGCCGTCGAGCCGATCGGGGTGCTGACCACCACGGCGTCGCTGCGGTAGTAGCCGTACTGCTGGCCGTCGATGGCGAGTGTGACGCTGACGAAACCGGCGCCCGGCTGGCGGACCAATGCGATGTCGTTGAATGCCACGACGTCGTCACCGCACACGTCGCAGGCGAGACACGCGTGCGACTCGACGGTGAAGTCCTTCGACAGCAGCCGGCTCAGCGCGTCGGGCAATCCCGGCGGTTCGATCTCGACCAGAAACCCCAGACGACCCAGGTGTACGCCGAGCACCGGCTTCGGGTCGCGGACGGCGGAGCGCAGCGCACCCAGCATCGTGCCGTCACCGCCGATGCTGATCAACGCGTCGGCGCGGACGGCGACCTCGCCCTCCGGCACCGGTTCGATGCTGGAAGGGACGCGGTGCTGGTCCTCCCGGCGCACGAACAGCGTCTTGTGGTGGCGGATGGCCCACCGTTCGATGATTTCGACCACCTCGGTGACATCCCGGGTGGGGTGCAGCACAAGTCCCAGCCCCGACACCCGTCCAGCTCATCACATCGGTGCGGGGCGCACCCGGCGTACGCCGAAGGTGCGCCGGCGGCCCGTGGACCGCCGGCGCACCTCGCCGCCGTCAGGGGCGGGGTTGACCGGTGAGGTGGGTCAACGAGCGGGCGACCAGGTCATCGCGGGCCGCTGGGGAGAGGCCCTCCAACCCGAAGCCCAGGTACACCGTGTCCCGGGTGACCACCACGGAGCCCTCCTCGAACGCCTGCTGGCTGCGCGACCAGTCGTTGGCGTTGCCGCCGGAGCCGGCCGGCGGCCCGGCCACCGTCCAGCCGCCCAGGTCGGCGGACTCGAACGAGGTCTCCGCCACCGTCGCGGAGTCGACCACCACCCGGGCGTCGTCCAGGAAGACCCCGAGCCCTTGAGCCCCCCAGTCCGAGGCGTACGTGATTGACACCTCGACCTGCTTGCCGGCGTACGCGGTCAGGTCGACCACGAACTCCTTCCACCCACTCGACGTCCCGGTGGCCGCGTTCCAGCTTCCGGTGCTCCCGGAGGGGGAGCAGCCCGCGCCCTGGTAGTGGGCGAGGAACGGGTGCAGCTGGCCCCAACCCGAGGCGCAGCTCTCCCCGGTGACCGTGCTGGTCTTGCCGTTGACGTCCGGCAGTGTCGTCCAGTTGTCGCTGCCCACCTCGTGGGCCTCGACGAAGAGGAAGTCCCAGTTCTGCTCGATCTCGTACGAGGTGAAGAAGCGCAGCTCTCCGCTGGTCGCCCCGCTGAGGTCCACCGTGCGAGTGAGCCGCTTGTACGACTCGTTGGCCTGCCCGCTGTACAGGTACCACTCACCCGTACGCGGGTCGAACGGCGCGCCGCCCGGTCGAGTCCAGCCCACCGGCGCGGAGCTGGCGAACTGCGGGAACTCGTCCGGCGGCAGGAAACTCGACGTGGTCAGGAACGACGCGGTGTGCCCCTGGTTCTCCGCCGAACCGGCCGCGTTGAGCTGCCCGTTGAAGCCGGTGAACGGGCTGTCGCGGCCGGCGACCGGGAACGGCTCTCCCTCCGGCGCGGTACCGCCGTCGCTGACGTAGGTGTGCGCTCCCAACCAGTACTGCTGGAAGTCGTTCAGCAGCGGCAGGCAGGCGGGATCGTCGGCGTTGGTGCACTCCGGCGGCGCGTCCGGGTGGTACACGTACGAACCGTTGGCGCCCTGGGCGAACAGCGCGTACTGGCCGCTGACCAGGAGCTTGCCACCTTCGTTGAGGTAGTCCCGCACGGCCAGTTCGGTGTCCAGCGCCGCCTTGGCCGCGGTGCCGGCAACCTGGCCGGGGGAGCGCATGATCACGTCGTCGCCGGTCTCCCACACCACCGCCTTATAGTGCGACAGCACGCCCAGCGGGTGGGGCGCCTTGCGGCCCATCGCGTCGAAGTCGTACACGTCGCTGCTGCGGCCGGCGGCGCTCAACGATGCCGCGACCTCGTCGGCGTACTTGGCGGTGGTGCCGTTCTGTGCCGGGCTGAGGCCGGTGACGTCCTCCATTGCGAGGACCAGCACGTCGCCGCCGATGTCGGTGTGCACCCGATAGGTGAAGTGAACGCTTGCGACCACCCCGGACCGGGGTCTGTTGCCGGTGAACCAGACCTCCACCCGGTCACCCGGTTTCGTGCCGCCGACCGTGCCGCGAAGCTCCGCGTAGTAGTCGTCGTGAGTGTCGCCGTACCGTTCGCCGCCGCGCCACTCGCGGACCGCGACGGTCTTCGGTCGCCCGCCGTTGACCGTGTAGTGCATCTTCACGTTCTTCAGCGCCCGCCGGGTGATGGCGGCGACCTGCTGGGTGCGCCCGTACGAGGTGTCGAAGGCGTCCACCACGAAGTCCGGGGTGCTCCGGCCGACCACCGACACCGGCTCGTCCGGGTCGGCCGCCGACTTGGCCACGGCCAGCGCGAACGGCAGGTTCTTGCTCACCTCACCAGCGATCAACGTCTCGTCGTCGGGGAAGATGAAGCCGCTGACGCAGTCCTCCGGGCGCCACTCGTCGTCCGGGTCGACCGCCGAGGCGGCCTCACACGTGGACATCTCGGGGGTGAAGCCCAGCGCGCCGTACCGGACGGTGGCGTGGCTGTCGGTGTCACCGTTGGTCGTGTACAGCTCGGCGGAGATGTCGGGGTCGTAACCGGGCACCGCCGGGTGCGCGTCGTCCCCGGCCATCGCCTTGTAGATCTCGTCGTCCGGGCTGGGGGTGCTCACCTGCCAGCCGATGCCGTAGAGCAGCAGCTCGGCCGCCGAGTGGTAGTTGACGAAGAACTCGAACCCGACCCGCTTGAAGAGCTGATCCAGGGCCCTGGTCTCCGGCTCCGAGTTGGGGCCCGGACCCCGGTAGGTCTCGCTGTTCGGCTCCGGTGACGAGCCCTCGTTGTCGTACCCCCACTTGTAGGCGAAGTTGCGGTTGAGGTCCACGCCGTCGCCGGGGGTGATCTGTCCGTCGCCGTTGTTGTCCCGCAGGTTCTTGCGCCACAGCCGGTTGCCGGTGGTGAAGGTGAAGTCGTAGCCGTCCGGGTTGGCCACCGGCAGGAACCACAGCTCGGTCGTGTCCAGAAGTTTCGTGATCTCCCGGTCGGTGCCGTAGCTGTCCAGCACGTGGTGCATCAACCGGCGGGTCATCTCCGGCGTGATCCACTCACGGGCGTGCTGCGCGCCGGCGTAGAGGACGGCGGGCCGTTTCCCGTCCGCGACGGTCCGCGCGTTCCTGGTGACCTTCACGGCGACGATCGGCTGGCCCTGCTGGGTGCGGCCGATCGTCTCCACCTTGGTCAGCTTGGGATAGCGGGCCGCTGTCGCGTTCAACTCGTCGCGCAGACCGCCCGGCTCCCCATAGGGCCGGAACGCCGTCCAGCCCGCCGCCGCCTGCTCCCGCAGCGCCTGTGACGCGTCCTTGCCGCGCACCTTCTTCACCGACAACGGAACGCCCTGGTCGGTCAGCCGCTTCGCCTGCCGGCGACTGAGCACCGTCTCGACGGTCGTCCTGCCGGTCGAGTCGGTCTTCGCGTCGTGGCCGAGGTCGACCCCCGCCGCGCGTAGCTGGTCCCGCTGTTTCGCGTCGACCGTGCCGACGTAGACCTCCAGGCCTTCGCGGGCACCCGGTTCGGATGGTGGCTTCGCGCTTGCCGGCGGGGTTAATGCGAGTGCGCCGAGCAGGGTGACCACGCTGGCGATCGCCAGTCGTCTCGGTCTCATCGCGCCTCCTTGGGTGAAGGACCTGTAGGCGCGAGCTTTCGGTGTGGCGTGATTGATGTCAATCGGTCGATGGGCGGGTTGTTGCTGTCCGCGTCGTTGCCGGAGCTAGCTGTGACAGGTGGCGGGTCGGGTGGGAAGGCTCCGTCCGCTCGTGCCGGGGCCGACGCGGGGAGTGCGCCGGCCCCGGTTGCGACGGCGTCAGCGTGCCAGCGGAATCCCGGTGCGGCGTTTGGAGAACGGACCGGGCAGGATGCCGCAGAGCCGGGCTAGCTGGTCGGTGACCTTGTCGGGTTCGTCGAACGGATCCAGTCCACTCACCTCGAAGGGGTCCAGGACCGGTACCGTCACGTGCGAGATCAGCGGGTGCAGCGGCCGGCGGTCCGCCTCCCCCTTGCCGAACAGGTCCTCGTGCAGCTTCTCGCCGGGTCGTAGCCCGGTGTAGACGATCGGGACCGGGCTGGCCGCCTGCTCCACCATGCGCCGGGCGAGATCGTCGATCCGTACCGGTTCGCCCATGTCGAGGACCAGGGCCTCCCCGTCGCGCCCGATGGCCGCCGCTTGGAGGACCAGGTGTACCGCCTCCTGCACCGTCATCAGGTACCGGGTCACGTGCGGGTCGGTGACGGTCAGGGGCTGTCTCGCCTCGATCTGCCGCTGGAAGGCGGTCACCACGGATCCCCGGCTGCTCAGGACGTTGCCGAACCGGACGCTCAGGAAGGTGCCCGGGTACGTGGCTGCGGCGTGCGCGGTCAGCATCTCGGTGATGCGCTTCGAGTAGCCGAGCACGCTTATCGGGTTGGCGGCCTTGTCGGTGGAGATGTTGACGAAGCGGGCGACGTCCCGGCAGGCGTCCAGGACGGTGAGCGTCCCCCAGACGTTGGTCTTGACCGCCTCACCCGGGTGGCGTTCCAGCAGGGTCAGATGCTTCAGCGCGGCCGCGTGGAAGACGATCTCGGGGCGGCGCTCGCGCATGATGCGGCGTACACCTTCGTCGTCCCGTAGGTCGGCGAGAATGAGTTCGGGGCCGTCCAACAGCGCGCGCCCGGTGAGCGACATCTGGAGGCTGTGCAGGGCCGACTCGTCCCGGTCCAGCATCATCAGCTCACCGGGGTTGGCGCGCATGATCTGCCGGCACAGTTCCGATCCGATCGAACCCCCGGCGCCGGTGACCAGAACACGTCGACCGGTGAGCCCGTTGTCGTCCAGGGTCAGGTCGCCGACCACCTGGCGTCGGCCGAGCAGGTCGCTGATCTGGACGTCCCGTACGTCGCTGACCGTGATCCGATGATCCACCAACTCCCGGACCGGCGGCAGCACCTTGAACGCCGCTCTCGTGCCCAGGGTTGCCTCCCGCACCTCCCGGATCAGCATCGCGTCGGCGTTGGCCACGGCGAAGATGACCGTGGTGGCGCCGGTGCGCTCGATCACCTCGACGAGGTGCTGCCGGCCACCCAGCACCGGGACACCTGCGATGCGCAGGTCGTGTTTGCCCGGATCGTCGTCGAGCGCGCCGACGGGAAGGTAGCGGCCCTTCGGGTCGCTGAGCATCGCGCGTACCAGCCCCTGCCCGGCCTCGCCGAAACCGAAGAGGAGCACCGGGGTGGCCGAGCGGGCGTCGGGTCGCATCGCGCGGTCGCGCCGGTGGCGGTGCAGGAGACGGCAGCTGAGCATCAGCAGCAGCGCCAGTGCGGCACCGATCACGGGGGTGCTGGCCGGCACTGGGCGTTCGCCCATCGCGAGGAGGGCGACGAGGACGATCGCGGCCGTGGTGGCGGTGGTGCCGGCGAGTCCACGGACTTCCTCGACGGTGCCGAGAGGCTGACGACCGGAACGAATACGACGCAGTGCGCTGACCCCGACGTACAGCACGGCGGCACCGCCACCGAGCAGTACCGCGTTGACCGCTTGGTCGACGGTGAGGGCCATCTCGTACCTCGCCCAGCCCGCGACCGTGAACCCGCCGACCCAGCCGAGGGCGTCGGCGGCGAGGAAGATGGCGGTCCGACGGCGGCTCACCCTGGCCCGGCCGGTGGCTGTTGACGCCGTTGGCTCGACCCGTTGTATCTCCGGGGGCATCTACGACTCCCTGTCCTGTCCGTGGCCTGACCCAGGGCAGGTCAGGGGGCTACGGACATCCGCTACCTGCTTAGCGGAATATGCGGCGCAGAATCCTGTTTTCACATTTCTATGACCGGTTGTCTGATTTATGGCCGGGAAGTCCGACGGGCCTACACCCAAGGCCCGCGTCCGCAAGGGCGTTTCGCCCGGTCGGTTGGCTCGTTGGGTCAGGAGCGACCATCCGTATCCCGAAGGGGGCCCGCGCGCAATGACCTGGCCCGGGGCTGCCCTCTCCCCCGGCGGGGCGACCGGTGCGACCGACGCGCGGACGGACCACCCACCCGGGGACAGGGCTTCGGGCGCCCACCGGGACCTCGTTGGGCGGTTGCTCCGCTGCTATCCGGTGACCGTCGTCGTGCTCGCCCCGTACGCGCTGCTGATCCTGCCGATGGCGGTCTTCTACCAAAATCCGGAGATCGGTTTCATCGTCTATCTGGTCGGGCTCGCGTTGCTGGGCAGTGTCGCCGTGGAGACGATGGCCCGCCTGTTCGGCCGTCCCGACCCGCGCTGGCGCGACGGCTTCCGGCGCGCCCACGCCCGCTATCCGTGGCTGTACCCGATCGCCATCGTGGTCACGCTCACCAGCGTCGCCGCGAACATGCTCGCGGCGCACCTCGGTCGGGGCACCATCGTCAACCAGATCTCCGGCGATCTGTCCGACGGACCGCTCGCCATGGTGAGCACGCTCTTCTCCGGCTGGACGGCTCTGGGCTTCGCGTTGCTGGTGGCCAGCCACCTGAGCGGTCGGCTGTCGCGGGCGAAGCTGTACGGCTGGCTGGCCGTCCTCGTCGGCGCGGAAATCTACGTCGCAGTACTGACGGCTGTCACTGCTCCGCTTGTCGCGCTGGTGTTCTTCATGGCGGCCACCGGGGCGCTCTGCGGCATCTTCCGGCTGCGTTACCTGGTGCTCTGCGCGGTAGTGCTCTTCCTCGCGTGGCCGGCGGTGTTCGAGCAGCGCAACAGCATCCGGGAGGATCGCGGCGTCGCGGTGGACACCAAGGTCACCGCCGCGGACCGGTTGCGGCTGGACAGTCAGCTCAGTGTGGTGGCGGGCTTCGACGTCCCGGTCGACCTCGGCCAGCCCGGAGCCACCGACTACCTGCGGTACGGGCTGGTGCCCCGGGTGCTCGATCCGGAGCGTCCGGCGATCTCCACCGGGCAGCGGATCAACCAGTACATCGGCGGTGGCCCGACGTCGGCCTACACGTTCCTGCTGCTGGGCAACATCTGGTTCTTTGACGGTCCGGCCGGCGTGGTCGCCGTGCACGCCTTCTGGGCCGCGGTGGCGGCGGTGCTGCTGCGCTGGCGGGGCGCACCCGGCCCGATCCGGCTGAGCCTCTTCTGCCTGGTGCTCTACGACCCGCTGCTCTGGTCCAACACCTACCCGGACTCCACGATCAGCTTCCTGCAACACGTGGTGGCGGCGATCCCGGTCTTCGTCCTCCTGGCGCTCAGCCGCCGCTCCCTGCACGGGGCCCGCATGCGCCCGGAGCCCGGTCGAACACCCGCGATCCCGCGCGCGCGCCGGTGACCACACGGGTGGGCCGGCACGCGGTCGGCCGCGCCGACGCCCGAGAGGGCCCACGGACCGGACGTCGGGCGCTGCTCGCGCTCGTCGTCGGCGGGCTCTCCAGCGGCGGCAACCTGCTGCTGGCCATCACCGTGACCCGACTGGAGTCGGTCGGTGGGCTGGGTCAGTTCGCCCTGGCGTTCTCGTTCTACATCGTCGGCTCCGGGCTGGTGCGGAGCACCGTGACCGACACCGTCCTGGCCGCCGGTGTCGGGGTCGCGTCGGCCTCCCGGCGGGCGATCCTGCTCGGCCTCGTCGGTGGCACCCTCGTCTGCGCGGCCGGCGTGGCGTACGGCTCGCCCTACCTGCTGTTCGCGGGCCTAGCCCTGCCCGGTCTGGCCCTCTACGACTACACCAAGGCGGTCGCCGTCGGCATCGGCGCTCCCTCGGCGGCGATGGCCCAGGAGATCACGTGGGCCGCGCTCACCGGGTGTGCCGTACTGGCCGGCCTGTTCCGGGTGATCGACCCGCCATCCGTCTTCGCCCTGTGGGGCGGCGGCGGCGCGTTGATCGGCCTGGTCGTCGCGGCCCGGCGCCGGTACGCGCTGGTGCCCGGCTGGCGCGTCGGCCGAGCGGAGACCCGCGTCGCGGTGGGATTCGGTACGCAGTTCCTGCTGACCAACGGGTCCGCGCAACTGGCGCTGACCGCGGTGGCGCTTGTCGCCGGCACGGCGGTGGTCGGTGCGTTGAGCGCCGGGCGCACGCTGCTGGGGCCGGTCAACCTGGTGCTGTCGACGGCGGCCACGTTGGTCCTGCCGCAGTTGGCCCGCACCCGGGCCGAGTCCCGCACGGTACGGACCCGGGCGGCTGTCCGGCTGGCACTGCTGGTGGCCGCCGCCATCGGGCCGTTGACAGTCGCGGTCGCCCTGCTGCCGGACGCGGTCGGCAGGGAGCTGCTCGGCGCCAACTGGAGCGTCGCCCGGAGCCTGCTGGTGTTGCTCGCGCTGGAGAGCCTGCTCGCCGTGCCGGCCACCATCGGCTTCGCCGGGCTGCGGATCGAACGGGCGAGCCGGCGGGCGATCGTACTCGGCATCCTGCTCGGCGGGCTGCGCGTGCCGGCGGTCGTCGCCGGGGCGGTTTTGTTCGGCGCGCCCGGCGCGGCCGGCGCGCTGGTCTTGTTGGCCCTGGCCAGCGCGGTCGCCTGGGGCGGCAGCTATCTCCTGCTGCTGGCCGACCGCACGGCCGACCGTCCACCGGCGGTCCAACCGGTCTGACCGCCGGACCGGCGCCGACCCGGTCGGGCGCCGGTCCGGCGGCGGGTCAGGCGATGGTCGCCAGGGCGGCGCGGACGCGCTCCACCACGGCCTTGACCGCGGGCTCGCTCAGATCGGCGTACGTGGGCAGATTGATGCCGCGCCGACTCAGGTCCGCGGTCACCGGACAGTCCGCCCCCGGCTCGTGATGCGCCGGCAGGTCGGGGATCGGCACGAAGAACGGGCGGGTCTCCACGCCGAGCCTGGTGAGCGCACGGGCCAGCGCATCCCGGGACGTGGCGTCCCCCTCGGCCCCGACGAGGAAGGCCGCCATCCAGGGCGCGCGGCGGACTCCGGCGGCCACCGGCTGCGCCGACAGCGTCGGCTCGTCGGCCAACTGCTCCTCGTAACCGGCGATGACCCGGTCCCGACGAGCGATGATCTCGTCCGCGCGCTCCAGTTGGGCGCAGAGCACCGCGGCGCACAGGTTCGTCATCCGATAGTTGTAGCCGAGCACCGGGAAGTAGTATCGACGGTGCGGATCCATGCCCTGGTTGCGGAGGAGACGCATCCGCTCGGCGAGGGCCGCGTCGGAGGTGGTCACGCAGCCGCCCTCGCCGGACGTCAGCACCTTGTTGCCGAAGAACGAGAAGGTCGTGACGTCGGCGAGTGAGCCGGTGGGCCGCCCGTCCAGGGTGGCGCCGAACGACTCTGCCGCGTCGGCGACCAGGAGCAGATTGTGCTGGTCACAGAGTTGCCGCAGGGCGGGATAGTCGGCCGGATGTCCATACAGGTCGACGGCGATGACCGCCCGGGTACGCGGGCCGATCGCGGCGCGTACCGCCGCCGGGTCGACGCACCAGCTCCCCGGCAGGACGTCCACACAGACGGCACGCGCACCGCAGTACGCGACGGCGTTGGCCGTCGCCACGTACGTCAGCGCGGGGACGACCACCTCGTCCCCCCGCCCGATGCCCGCCGCCGCCAGGACCAGGTGCAGCGCGACCGTGCCGTTGCTCGTCGTCAGCGCGGTGCCGGCGGCGCAGCGACTGGCGAACCGTTCCTCGAAGTCACGCAGGTACGGACCCTGCGAGGAGATCCACCCGCTCCGCAGCGCGTCGACGACGTACCGCTCCTCCAACGTGGAGAGGCTCGGTCGGGCCACCGGATAGGTGTCGTCCCCGATGCTCATGGCCCATCACCTCCGCCGGGCACGGTGTCGCTCGCCGCCGTGACGAAGGGGGAGCGTGGCACCGGGCCCGATCCACCCCGCGCCGCCCAGCCGAGGACGTCCAGGTAGTCGCGGCCGGTGGCCGCCCACGTGCGAGCGGCCAGTCGGTCGTTCGCCCGCCGGGAGGCCGCGGCATAGCGCTCCCGGTCGTCGAGGAGGTGCCGGACCGCGTCGGCCAGGGACCGCGGATCCCGCGCCCGGAAGACCGCCGCCTCGGCGCGGTTGAACTCCAACTGGTCGCGCAGCGGCTCGACGTCGGCGCAGGCGACCGGGAGACCCCAGGTGAACGCCTCCAGCATCGCGCCGCTGGCCGCCTCCCAGAGCGAGGGTACGACCACCGCGTCCGCCCTGGCGTAGATGGCGTTCAGCTCGTCGAGGCTGACGAAGCCGGGAAAGGACACCCGGCCGCGCAGGTCGGCTCGGGCGGCGCGGGCGAGCAGCCGGCTCGCCTCGGGCTCGACCAGCGGCCCCGGGCAGATCAGGCGGCAGTCGGGAAGCAGCGCCATCGCCTCCAGCAGCGTGGCGTGGTTCTTGTGCTCTGCGGTGGACGACGGATAGACCAGCAGCCCCGGTTCGGGCCGCGCGTGTGCGCGTTCCGGCGCCGGCTGGAACGCCGGGGTCGGGATGAGCACGGTCCGCTCCGCGGCCTCCGGGAAGAGACGCAGGGTCTCCCGGTACGGATGGGGCCAGGTGACCACGATCGCCGCCGCGCGGGCCACGTTCTCCCGGACGACCGCCGCGAAGCCGGGGGCGTGGAACTCGGTCCGCAGGTGGCGTGTGTCGTGCAGGACGACGACCGAGGGGCCCGGCCCGATCGGGGCGGAGTGGAACGGGAACAGGGTGACGTCGGTGTCGGCGTGCCGTACGACGGACCGTTGCCGGACCGCGTTGACCGCCGTGCGGACCGTGCGGGAGTTGCGTACGACCGTCGGTGTCCACCTGCGCAGCAGTTGGCCGGTGGGGTTGTCGGAGCGCAGCGGCTGGGTCACCTCGGTCCAGCCGATGCGCGCGACGGGCACCTGCTCCCGCCACTGGTCCAGCGTGCCCCGCAGGACGTTCACCCGCAGCTCGCAGGAGTCGTCGGCGGCCATGCCGGTCAACAGGCCGTAGGTGAAGGCTTCCAGCCCTGCGGCGTGACCGGGACGGATGGGTGCTGCGTCGACCGCGACCCTCACCGGTCCACCCGGATCAGTCGCCCCATCCGCTCGTCCTCGAGCAGCTGTCGGTCGGCGTCGACCATGATCCGGACCAGGTCGCTGAAAAGCGTCTTCGGGGCCCACCCCAGGGCGCGTCGGGCCTTCGAGTAGTCGCCGACGAGGGCATCGACCTCCGCTGGGCGGAAGTAGGCGGGGTCCAACTCCACGTACCGCTGCCAGTCCAACCCGACCCGGTCGAACGCGGCCTCCACGAATTCGCGCACCGTGTGGCCCTCACCGGTGGCGACCACGTAGTCGTCCGGGGTGTCGCGCTGGAGGGCGAGCCACATCGCCTCGACGTACTCCGGTGCGTACCCCCAGTCCCGAACGGCGTCCAGGTTGCCCAGGTAGAGCTTGTCCTGAATACCGGCCTCGATCCTGGCCACCGCACGGGTGATCTTGCGGGTCACGAAGTTCTCACCCCGGCGCGGGCTCTCGTGGTTGAACAGGATGCCGTTGGCGCAGAACATGTTCCAGGACTCGCGGTAGTTCACCGCCGACCAGTAGGCGTACACCTTGGCGCAGGCGTACGGGCTGCGCGGGTGGAACGGGGTCTCCTCGCGTTGCGGGGGTGGGGTCGAGCCGAACATCTCGGACGAGGACGCCTGGTAGAACCGGCAGCCGACGTCGGCGGAACGTGCAGCCTCCATCATGCGCAGCGCCCCGAGGCCGGTGACGTCCGCCGTGTACGTGGGGATGTCGAAGGACACCCGGACGTGGCTCTGGGCGCCCAGGTTGTAGATCTCGTGCGGGCGGATGTCCCGGATCAGCGCCGTCAGCGAGGCCGGGTCGGAGAGGTCGCTGTAGTGGAGGAAGAGGCGGGCGTCGCCGCTGCGCGGATGAACGTCCACGTGGTCGATGCGTTCGGTGTTGAAAGAGGACGATCGCCGTTTGAGGCCGTGCACCGTGTATCCCTTGTCGAGCAGGAACTCCGACAGGTAACTGCCGTCCTGCCCGGTGATGCCGGATATGAGCGCCGTTCGTGACATGAAGTCCCTCTCCTGCTGGGCCAATTTCCCCCGCGCTTCCTTATATCGCTCTCGACGTCGGCGTCACTCGGGTTTCATGTAACTGGCGGAATTTATTCTTCCCGCCCCGAACTCGCAGCTCAGTGGAGAGAAGGATCAGTCACGTATCGAGCGTTCGATCGTTGGTTGAATCGATCCTGTGGCACGAGCGAGGAGTGCGGATGGCCGGCGACCCCACCCCCGCGGCGGACGCCCGGGAACGCTTGGCATCGGCCAACGCAAACAAATTCCACGTCCTTGTCACCGCCGGCTATTTTGCTCCCGGTTGGCGGGCTGGAGGGCCGGTCCGGTCCATTGGCGAAGTGCTCGCTCTGGCCAGCGACGACATCGAGACGTCGATGTTGACCCGTGACCGCGACCTCGGATGCCGCGACCCCTATCCGGGGCTTTCCGGGCGATGGGCCCGGGTCGGCCGGACCAACGTCTTCTATCTCGGCGTGCGTCGGCCGGAGCACTGGCGGTCGCTCTGGCGCTCGCTGCGCGCCGACCGCTTCGACCTGCTGTACGTCAACAGCGTCTGGTCGGTCTTCTCCATCCTGCCCATGGCCGCGGCCCGGCTCGGGCTGCTGCGGGTGGGCCGCATCCTGGTCGCCCCCCGGGGTGAGTTCGGCGCGGCCGCGCTTCGGGTGCACCGATTCCGTAAGCGGATCTTCCTGGCCGCCTGGCGGTGGGTGCTGCTCGACCGTCGGGTGCTGTGGCACGCCACCACGCCGGTCGAGGCCAACGACATCCAGCGGGTGCTGCCCCGGGCGCGGATCGGTGTCGTCGCGGTCAGTCGCGGCCCCGAGCCGCAGACGGAGCCGGTCGAGATGCTCTCGACCCACCAGGCGCGGCTGGTCTTCATCGGGCGGATCTCGCCCATGAAGAACCTCGACCTGGTGCTTGCCGCGCTCGCCTTCGTGCCGGTGCCGGTGCGGCTGGACATCTACGGCCCGGTGGAGGACCCGGCGTACTGGCGACGGTGCAGGGAGCGCCTGGCCGAGCTGCCCGACTCGGTCGCCGTCAGCTACCGGGGCGAGCTGCCGCCCGAGCAGGTCCGGCCGACCTTCTCCCGCTACGACGCCTTCGTCATGCCGACCCGCGGGGAGAACTACGGCAACGCCATCGCCGAGAGCCTCTCCGCATGCTGCCCGGTGGTCTGCTCCGACCGGACACCCTGGACGGGCGTGCTGCGCGACGGCGGCGGTCTGGTCCTGACCGAGCTGACCGCGGCCGCGCTGGGGGCCCTCGTCACGCAGGTGGCGACCGCCACCCCGGAGCAGCGGCACACGGCCCGGATCGAGGCGGGCGCCGCCTATCGCCGGTGGCGGGCGGGCAGGGCGCCGATAAGCGTTCTCGACCAGGCCCGGCGGGTGATCCACGACCCGGCGCATCGGGAGCCCTGTCCACTGCCCGCCCAGCGGGCGGAATCCGTCCAACTGCCACCAGGAGGCGTCAAGTGACCCGCGTGATGACCGTCGTCGGGACCAGGCCGGAGATCATCCGGCTGGCCCGGGTGATCGACGCGCTCGACCGGACCGTGGACCACACCTTGGTGCACACCGGGCAGAACTGGGATCCTTCGCTCTCCGACGTCTTCTTCAGCGAGTTGGGGGTCCGCGCGCCGGATCTCTTCCTGCGGGCCGACACCCAGTCTCTCGGCAGCCTCCTGGGCGCCGTCCTGGTCGGTACGGAGAGAGCGATCGCCGAGCTGCGACCGGACGCCCTGCTGGTGCTCGGCGACACCAACAGCGCGATCTCAGCGTTGATGGCCCGGCGGATGAACGTGCCCGTGTACCACATGGAGGCTGGCAACCGCTGCTTCGACCTGAACGTGCCGGAGGAGACCAACCGGTGCATGGTCGACCACATCGCCGATTTCAACCTGGTCTACTCGGAGCACGCCCGGCGCAACCTGCTCGCCGAAGGGCTGCATCCGCGTCGCATCCTGCACACCGGCTCACCCATGCGTGAGGTGCTCGACCACTACCGGCGGCAGATCGAGGGGTCCACAGTGCTGACCCAACTCGAACTCGAACCGGGCGGCTACTTCGTCGTCAGCGCGCACCGGCAGGAGAACGTCGACCACCCGGACCGGCTCCGTCGGCTGCTGGAATGCCTGCGGGCGGTCCGCGACGAGTGGCGGCTGCCGCTGCTGGTCTCCACGCATCCGCGTACCCGCAAACGGTTGGAGGCGCTCGCCGGCGACGGCCTGCACCTCGACGGTGTGGCGTTCCACGAGCCGTTCGGCTTCTTCGACTACGTGACCCTGCAACGCAACGCCCGATGCGCCCTCTCGGACAGTGGCACCGTCAGCGAGGAGGCCGCGATTCTCGGATTCCCAGCGGTGACCCTGCGCGAGTCCATCGAACGACCGGAGGCGCTGGACAGCGGGGCGATCGTGATGACCGGCCTCGATCCGGACGGGGTCGTCGAGGCCATCCGGGTGGTGGTGGCACAGGTGGCCGAGGGCTCAGTCGCCTGCCCGCTCGACTACCAGGTCCCCGATACGTCACGCCGGGTCGTCGACTTCATCCTGTCGACCGTGCGCCGCCATCACGACTGGGCGGGCATCCGCCGCTGACCGCTCCACCGGTCGGGCCGGCACACCCGTCACGACGACACCCGGCGGTACGTCGCGGGTCACGCAGGCGCCGGCGCCCACGGTGGCGTCGCGACCGACGGTCAGCTTCGGCAGGATCGCGGCCGTGGTGCCCACCAGTACGCCGTCCTCCAACCGGCAGTACCCGGAAACCGCGGCGAGCGGATTGACCGAGACGTAGTCACCGAGCACGCTGTCGTGCCCGACAGTGCAGTTCTGGTTGAGGTGCACGTGCCGCCCCAGCAGCACGTTCGTGGTGACCCGGGCGCCACCGGCGGCGAACAACCCGTGCTGGTGGACGCAGTCGGGGCCGATCTCCGCGGCCGGATGCACCACCGTGGCCGCCGGCAGGCCGTACCGGGAAATGGTCTGGTCGGTCTCGCGGCGCAGCCGGGGATGCCCGACGCCGAGCACCACGTGGGTGCTGGCCGGTTGGGCGGCCAGCCAACGGCTCGGACCGAGGAAGGCGACGCCGAGGCGGTGTACCGACTCGACGTTTCTCTCGGTGGGGTAGTCGTCGACGAAGCCGAGCACCCGCCAGGATGCGGTAGCTCCCGCAAAGGTATTCAAAAGCCAAATTACGCCATATACCTCTCGGCCCATCCCGCCGGTGCCTACGATCACTACGTCGGTCGTCAACCGCGGCTCTCCCTCGGCTACGGAGAACGCTGGCCGCTCTCCGTCATCTGAACCGGTTACCGGTGCCGATGGTGACGGGTGAGCGGCGTCGCCCTGGCCGATCCTCGCGCGTTCCAGGTGCGCAGACATGCCCGCACCGACGCCGGAACAGGATTTCGGAAGGTGAGCCCAAGGTGAACGAGCTGGCAATGACGCGTCCGCCCGACAGCACCGGAACGCCGAGGGGTGCGGCGCGATCCACGACCACGACGGGGTACCGGGTGCTCGCCACGGCCCGCGTGTTCGAGCCGGGCTTTCGTGGCGGCGGGCCGATCCGCTCGCTGCGGTTCATCCTCGACACCCTGCCGGACGACCTCGACGTCACCCTGGTCACCGGGGACCGGGACCTCCGCTCGTCCACACCGTACCCGGGCCTGTCCGGGCGGTTGGTGCGCCGCGACGACCGCTGCGCCATCTTCTATCTCGGCGCGTTCGCGCTGCGGCACTGGGTGCGGCTGGCGCGGCACGTCCGGTCCCGCCCACTCGACCTGATCTACGTCAACAGCCTCTGGTCGCTCTTCTCGGTGCTGCCGATCCTGGCGGTGGCGCTGCGGCTGGTGCGGGTCCGCTCGATCATGCTGGCCCCGCGCGGCGAACTCTCGCCCGGCGCGCTCGCCATCAAGGCCCGCAAGAAGCGGCTCTTCCTCGCGGTCTGGGCCCCGCTGCTGCGCCGGCTCGACGTGCGGTGGCAGGCCTGCAGTCGGCTGGAGGAGGACCAGATCCGCGCGAACATGCCATGGGCGCAGATCATGGTGAACGGCAACGAGTGCCCGATCCCGGAACAGCCGACACCCCGCGCCGTCGCGCACGACGGGCCGTTGCGGCTGGTGTTCGTCGGCCGGATCTCCCCGATGAAGAACCTGACCAGGGCGTTGGAGGCGGTCGCTGGCGCCACTCGCCCGCTGGAGTTCGACATCTACGGTCCGCGGGAGGACGAGCAGTACTGGGCGTGCTGCCGACGACTCATCGACGCGATGCCCGACCATGTGCGGGTCCGCTACCTCGGGGAACTGGCGGCGGACGAGGTGATGGCGACCTTCAGCCGGTACGACGCGTTCCTCTTTCCGACACTCGGCGAGAATTACGGGCACGTCATCCTGGAGAGCCTCGCATCCGGCTGCCCGGTGGTCTGCTCCGACGCGACGCCGTTCAGCGACCTGATCGCGGCTGGCGGGGGAGCGGTGGTCCGGCCGGCGTCGGCGGCGGGCCTGAGCGAGACCCTCGACCGGCTCGCCGACCGGTCCGCCGGGGAGCGCGCCGAGGCGAAGGAGACCGCGGGCCGGCGATACCGACTCTGGCGACAGGAGCTCCGGGAACCCAACGTGCTGGACCACGCCCGACAGTTCTGCGGCTGATCTGCCCGGCCGTGACCGTGCGGCTGATCCGGCTGGCCGTGACCGCGTCACCCCGGCTGGAGCTGGTTCGTTGCAGTGACGGGTCCGCGTGGGCGGGTCCGTGGTCCGCCACCCCGGCCGGCTCCGATGAGCGAGGACAGCAGGTGCCCAGTCGCGTTCGCACGATGGTCCGACGAGTCTCGGACCACCTGGCCGCCACCCGGAATCCCGAGGCCTTCGCCCGGTCCCTGGGGGTGAAGCTGAACGGACGGGTCAGGTTCTACGGGATCAGCCGGGCGATGTTCGGCTCGGAGCCGTGGCTGATCACCATCGGAGACAACGTCTACATCACCTCCGAGGTGCAGTTCGTCACTCACGACGGCGGCACGCTGATCCTGCGCAAGGACCACCCCGAGCTGGACTGGACCGCCCCGATCACGATCGGCGACGACGTGTACATCGGTATGCGATCGATGATCCTGGCCGGTGTCACCATCGGAAACCGGTGCGTCATCGGGGCCGGCTCGATCGTCACGCGCGACATCCCGGACAACACGGTGGCGGCCGGTGTCCCGGCGCGCCCGCTGCGGACCACCGACGAGTACCTCGAACGGTTGCAGGCCAAGTCGCTGGGCATCGGGCACCTTCCCGTTCCGGAGAAGCACGAGGCGATGAAGAGGATCTACGGGGTGACCACGGTCTGAGTCCCGCCGGCCCGCTCAGGCACGCCGGTACGCGACCCGCGGTGGCGGTAGTTGGTGCACTCCGGCGATGGTGATGGCCCCCAGGGCGCCGGTCGTCCCGGTCACCTCGTAACCGAACCGGTCGCCGGTCATCGCCGCCGAACTGGTGCCGAGATTGAGGCTGGTGGCGACACCGGTGCTGCTGGCGCGCAACGTGGGCGGTGTGACTCCGCTGGTCTGCCACACGTGCCCGTACCAGTGCCAGCCGGCGGGCAGGACCACGGGGGCACTCAACACCGACTCCCTGATCCCGACGGACGTAACGGCGACGTTGCCGAAGTCGGCGATCGGGCCGAGGACGGCGGGACGACCGGTCGCCGGATCGTGCGCGAAAACGCCGTGCCGCATGGTCCCGGTTCCTGCCGCGGTGACCTCGACGCACACCCGGTCGACCGGGGTGGGCTCCGTCAGGTACATCGGGTGCAGCAGCAGCGACTGGTAACTGCCGGTGTAGGTGACGGGCTGGGTCGGGCCGGCGAGGACGAGGAAGTAGCTACCAGGCGGGCCGGTCACCCCCGGTAACGGCCCCACCGGCGCCGGGTCGGGCTCGGCGCGCCACATCCCGTACCCGGTGGGGACCGCCATGCTGTACGAGATCCCGTCGACGGCGACCCGGTCCGGCACGGTGAGGTTCGTCGGTCCGGCCGGTACCAGCAGCCGGTGGAACAGCTGCGGCGCGGCCATCTGGGCCTGGGTGACCGCTTCGACCCGTTCGATCATCACGAAGTCGCCTGTGGAGTCCGACACGACGATCTCGGTGGCCGCCGAGGGCGGCGCCAGGTAGCGCCGGTAGGCGGTACCGGTCACGGACTCGCCGGCCTCCAGGGTGCGACCCCACACCAACTGCGGGTAGTTCTTCTTCAGGCTGGAGGTGATGAACCAGCCCTTGGCCGTGGTGTACCGGGCCCGGATCTCGGGCACACCGTCGGCGACCGGCAGGAGCCCCACGGCGATGCCCCACTGCTGAACCTGGCCGCTGTTGACCACCCACTGGGTCATGCTGCTCGCCGGCATGAGCCGGTTCGTGAGGGTTGCCGGAGTGAAGTCGGTGAGGGCCGCGAGCGTGTCGATGTTGGCCCACACCGACCAGTTCAGACCGCCGGCCGTGCCCACGTTCGGCACGAACTGCCGGCGGGTGCCGCCGGCCACCGGGGTCAACGGACCGCACTGGGTCACCCCGGCGTTCAGTGTGAAGCGCTCCAGCGCGGCCACCGTCTGCCCGACCAGCAGGCCACCCGGGGACCAGCGGTAGACGTTCGAGATGCGGCACAGGGACGGGATCCGCGACATGATCGTGGCGATGGGCGCGCCGACGTTCGCCCGAGCGGTGTCGATCATCCCCCGGTAGGACGGGATCACGTAGGACTCGCGGATGGTCAGTTCCTGCCCGGTGGACCGCCCGTCCGGCACTGGTCGTCCGTCCAACTCGACAGTCACCGCGTGGGTGTGGGTGGCCGGGCGGATCTGCACGTCGGGCGTCAGACCCGTGATCGGCACGGTCGCCGTGTGGGTCGCCCCCGAGAGGTGGGTCAGTGGCGCGGCCGGTTTGACCCGGGCGCCCTGCGCGATGCCGTCGACGATCGTGTACGGGTTACCGAACAGCAGACTGTTCGCGTTGGTGATGGCCAACAGGGTGAAGGTGCGTGTCCCGTCGGTCCACTGCGAGCCCACGTCGACTGTCGTCTTGCCGTGGTTGGTGACGACGATCTGGTTGCCGACGTTGTAGCCGTGGTTGCCGCCGACGTACGACCAGCCGGTGTTGATCGGGCAGTTGTCGTCGGCGGTGTCGTGGATCTTGGTCCCGATGGCGGACATCACCGGCCACACCTGGGCGTCGGTCGCGGTCGAGGGCACCAGGGTGACCTGGGGTAGACCCGAGTGCCACATGCCGACCATCGCCTCGGCGTACGCCAGGTTGGCCGGCATCACCAGGTCCCGTGTGCTGTCGAAGCGTGACCTGACGGACATCAGGGCGTTGGACCGGTAGACGATCAATTCGGGCATGGTCGGCACCTCCGCCGCGAACGCATGACGATGAACCTCACTGTGCGCCGCCACGGCAAGGATGGCCGTTTTCGGTCAGCACCCGGACAGGGTGAAATTCCCGCTCTCGCCGTCACGCGTCCCGTGTTCGATCGATGAACAGGTGATCGGCGTAAACGGGGGTTTTCATGCGCATTCTGATCACCGGCGGGGCCGGTTTCATCGGGTCCAATCTGGCCCGCGCCGCGATGGTCGAGCCCACCATCGGCGGGGTGACCGTCCTCGACGATCTCTCGGTCGGGCTGCGGACCAACCTCGACGGTCTGGACGTCGAGCTGATCGAGGGCTCGATCCTGGACCCGGCCGCCCTGGACGCCGCGATGACGGGCCGCGACGCGGTGGTCCACCTGGCCGCGCTGCCCAGCGTTCCCCGCTCGCTGAGCGACCCGCTGGCCTCCCACCACGCGAACGCCACCGGCACCCTCATGGTGCTGGAGGCGGCGCGACGACACGGGGTCGCGCACGTCGTCGTCGCCTCTTCCTCGTCGGTGTACGGCATGAACCCGGCCCTTCCCAAGACCGAGCTGACCTGGACCCGCCCGATGAGCCCGTACGCGGCCAGCAAGCTCGCCACCGAGGCGTACGCCCTGGCCCATCAGGCGTCGTTCGGGCTGCCGACAGTGGCTTTCCGCTTCTTCAACGTGTTCGGCCCGGGGCAGCGACACGACCACGCGTACGCGGCCGTCATCCCCCGCTTCGTGCACGCCGCTCTACGCGACGAACCCGCGGTGGTGCACGGCGACGGGACGCAGTCGCGCGACTTCACCTACGTCGTTACGGTCTGCGACGTCATCCTGGACGCCGTCCGCCGCCGGGTACCCCACCCTCATCCGGTGAACCTCGCCTTTGGCGCGCGGGCCAGCCTGTTGCAGGTCCTCGACGAGCTCGAGTGGTTGTGCGGCCGGCCGATCGTCCGCGAGTACGCGCCGCCACGCACCGGCGATGTCGCGCACTCCCTCGCCGACAACGCCGCGCTACGTCACCTCTTCCCGAACGTCGCACCTGTCGCCCGGGCGGAGGGCCTGCGGGCGACGGTCGAGTGGATGGCCGGTCGGTTGGAAGCCGAGCGCGCCGTAGCCGCCGCGCCTCGGTGACCCGGGCAGCGAGTCGGGCCGTACCGGAGCCGCTGGCCCGTGTGCCGGCCGCCGCGCCACCGGCCGGAATCACGCTCGCGCCCGGCGAGCGGCCCACGGCGGCGTCGAAGGACCGGGATCGCTCCGTCACGGTGGGCATCGCCGCCGCGATGGTGGCGAAGGGCATCGGCCTGGCCGCCCCGCTGGTCATCACCCCGGCCTGCTTCCGATTCCTCGGCGACCAACGGTACGGCCTCTGGATGGCGGTCACCGCCCTCACCGGGATGGCGTGGTTCGCCGATCTGGGACTGGGCAACGGGCTGCTCACCCGGCTCAGTCACCTGGCCGACGACCCCCGGCAACAGGCCCGGGAGGTCTCCAGCGCGTTCGCCACCCTCGGTGTGGTCGCGCTGGCGCTGCTCGCGGGTCTCGTGCTTGTCGTACCCGTGGTGTCCTGGGCCGCGCTGTTCAACGTCAGTGACCCAGGTGTCGCCGCGGAGGCGCCCACCCTGGTCCTGCTCTGCTTCGGCGCCTTCGCGGTCAACATCCCGCTGTCACTGGTCCAGCGGATCCAGTACGCCCGTGGGCAGGTGGTGCAGAGCAACATCTGGCAGTCGGCCGGCGCGCTGGCGGGCATGGCGGCCGTGCTCGGCGCCATCGCCGCCGGGTGGCGACCACTGACCGTCATCGCCTGCGCGGTGCTGGCCGTGCCGGTGACCAACCTGCTCAACTGCGTGACGTACTTCTGGTCGCAGGATCGCGGACGGCGGCCGGGCCGC
The DNA here is from genome assembly GCF_049841635.1 of Micromonospora sp. DT44. Lineage (NCBI taxonomy): Bacteria > Bacillati > Actinomycetota > Actinomycetes > Micromonosporales > Micromonosporaceae > Micromonospora > Micromonospora sp. DT44. Next base: position 251,252 of record NZ_JBNCKS010000001.1, read on the forward strand.
AAGCTCGTGCACCGGGCTACCGCGGTCGGGCTGCTCCGGTTGGGTCTGCGGTTCTTCGCGCTCACAGCGATGTCGGCGATCGCGCTGAACGTGGACAGCCCGCTCGTCGCGAACGTCCTCGGGGCCACCACGGCGGCGCACTACGCGGTGGTGGGAAAGCTGTTCGGCGTCCTCTCGATCTTCGTCGGGCTGGTCGGCATGACGGTCTGGCCGGTCAACGGCGCGGCGCTGGCGCGGGGCGAGGTGGCCTGGGTGCGTCGCAACACGCGCCGCATGGTGCTGCTCTACGGGGGGATCGTGGGGGCGGTCGGGGTCGTGCTGGTCGGCTACGGCCACCGGCTGATCGACCTGTGGGTGGGCGGCATCGATCGCACCGAGATCCCGGTCGCGGTCCTGGTCGGGCTGGCGAGCTGGTCCCTCCTGATCGCGGTCACCTCGCCGCTGATCCTGGTGCAGAACAGCATCGGGTTGCTCCGGCCGCAGTTCGTCGGCTGGGCCGCGTTCCTGCTGTTGGCGACCGCGCTCAAGGTCTGGGCGCTGCGGCGATTCGGGCTCGCCGGCCTGCCGGTGGCGGCCTGTGTCGCGTACGTGCTCACCATGTGGCCGGCCGTGTTCGTGGGGTACCGGCGGGCGGTCACCAGGGGAGCGTCGACGTGACCGGGGAGTGCCGGGTGCTGCGGGTCGTCGGCGAGCTGAACTTCGGCGGTACCGAGATGCGTACCGCCGAACTGCTGCCCCGGCTCTGGGCCGCCGGCGTCCAGGTGCACCTCGCGACGCTCAGCGACCGTATCGGGCCCGGCCCGCTGGCCGGCGTGGTCAGCCGGCACGGGGGCACGGTCACCCCGATCCCGCTCGATTTCCGCTTCGCCGCCCGCTTCCTCGGACTGCTGCGGCGGCTACGCCCGGATGTGGTGCACGTCGACTGCGCCAACTTCTCCGGGGTGCTGCTCGCGCTCGCCGCCCTCCGCGGTGTGCCCGTCCGCGTCGCCCACTTCCGGGGCGACGACAACCAGCACCGCGATCTGCGCCGGCGCGTCTACCGCTGGGCCTTCAGACGGCTGTTGCGGGTCTTCGCCACCGACATCCTCGGCGTCTCGCCCAGCTCGCTCGCCGTCGCCTACGACCCGCGCTGGCACGACGATCCCCGCTGCCGGGTGGTGCTCAACGGACTGGACCTTGACCGGCTGCGGCACCCCAGTCAGGACGACCTACGCGAGTTGATCGGCGCGCGCCCGGCCGATCTGGTCTGCGTCAGCGTCGGCCGGGCTTCGCCGGAGAAGCGGCGCTGGCTCCTGCCGCCGATCCTCGCCGAGTTGCAGGCACGGGGAGTGCGGGCCCACGCGGTCCTCATCGGGCCGGGCGACGACGTCGACGACGAGCGCGTCCGGAGGGCGGCCGCCGCCGTCGGTCTGGCCGAGCGGGTGCACCTGTTGGGCCCGCGCGACGACGTGGGCGGGCTGTTGAGCCAGGCCAACGTGGTCGTCCACCCGTCCTGCCTGGAAGGGCTGCCCGGGGGCGTGCTGGAGCCTGTCGCCCTGGGCATCGGCACGGTGGCCGCCGACCTGCCGGGGGTGCACTTCATCAATGAGCATCTGCCCGGCGTGACGATCGTCGACACCGAGGCCGCGCCGGGGCAGTGGGCGAACGCGGTGTGCGTGGCGGCGACGTACACCGAGCAGACCTCGGCCTCGACGGCGGCGGAACGGTTCGCGCGCAGCGTCTTCGCCATCGACACGGCGGTCACCACCCACCTGGCGATCTACCGCCGGTGGGTGTCGAGCCGCCCGCACCGCCCGGTGCCGCCCGGGCCGCCCGCCTTCTCGACACGGGGAGAGAGATGAACGATCAGACAACGGTGCTCGGCCGGCAACCGCGACCGGAGGCGGGGTCGACCGCCCGGGCGGCCCGTCCGCGTCCACTGCTGGTGGGCGCGTACGCGTTTCCGTACGGGGACGCCACCTCGAACCGTCTGCTGCAACTCGCCCGTTGCGCGGCGCCCGAGGGTGCGCGCACGCTCGTTGTCAACGACTGGCCGTGCGAGGTGACCTTTCCGGCCGGGAAGCTCGGCGCGGCCGGCATCGACCTGGTCACCTTGCGGATCCGGGGTCGGCACCACCTCGCCCGCGCGTCGGCCCGGCTGGCCCGGCCGCTGCGGGTCCTGCGGGCCGTCCGCCGGGCCGGCGTGGGTCGCGGTGACGTGAGCGTCGTGCTGTTGCCGATGGCCCTGCTGACTCTCGGCAACTGGGCGACCCTGCGCCTCGTGCTGCGCTGCCCGGTGGTGGTGGACGCCAGCGAGCGCCACGACCGACGGCAGTTCCGCCGCGGGTGGCTCACCCCGTACTTCGTCCGGCACCGCTGGTCGACGTTCCTGGCGACCCGGCTCGTGGATCGGGCCACGGCGGTCTCCACCACGCTGGCCGACTACCTGACCGGCCACGGCCTGGACGTGCTGGTGGTGCCGCCGCAGGTGGACTGCGACGAGTTCCGGACCCCGCAACCATCCCCGATCAGTTCCGGCCTGCGCCTGCTCTACGCCGGCACGCCCGGGCGCAAGGACATGCTCGACGTGATTCTGCGAGGGCTCAGCCGGCTCACTCCGGAGCAGCAGCGGCGGGTCAGCCTCACGATCGCCGGGGTGAGCGCGCGGGACGCCGCCGCCCAGTCCGACCTGGACGTGACGGTGCTGGATGCCGTCTCGGCCGAGGTGCGGTTCCTCGGTCGCGTTCCGCGCGAGACCGTGCTGACCCTCCTGTCGGAGTCGCACTTCTCGATGCTGGTCCGCCCCACCGGCGGGTACGCGGCCAACGGGTTTCCGTCCAAGGTGCCGGAGAGCCTCGCCGCCGGGTGCCCGGTGCTGCTCAACCACACGAGTGACCTGGCCGCCTACGTCCACGACGGGATCGAGGGTCTGGTGCTCGACGGCAACGGCCCGGACGACGTCCGGGCGGCCATCGAGCGGGCGTTGCGACTGCGTGACGAGGAGTGGACGGCGATGAGCGGAGCTGCCCGTTCGCGGGCCCGGGAGTCGTTCGACCACCGTGCCTGGCGGGACCGGGTCAGCGCCTTCGTGACGGCGGGTCAGGGCGGCTGACGCGACGCCCGCCGGCCGAATGCACGCGCCGGGGCATCCCGGGGCGGCCGCCGGCGCTGCCGGCGGGCGCTCAGCGCAGCAGGACGGTGGGTCGCCGCGGCGTGGTGTCGTCGAACATGCCGGCCCGCTGCCGGCGGGCCTCCGCGTGGGGCGGGTTGGCGTGAGCGGCCTCCCGGCCGGCGGGTACCCGATCCTTCGGCAGGTGCAGCAGCGCGGCGGCGACCACGGTCCAGAACACGTACGGATAGGTCTGGCCCGTGCCGAACATGGCCGACTCGGTGACCTGGATCAGCAGGCCGGTGACGACGAGCCAGACGAGCCCCGCGTCGGCCCGCCGCACCGGGGCCCGCACCGCGACCCGCCCGGCGGCCACCAGCAGCACCACCAGCGGTGGCACCGCGACGAGCCCCAACTCCAGCAGTAGTTGCAGGTAGCTGTTGTGCACCACGCTCACGCCGGCGGTCCCGAAGAACTCGTCGGCGCTGGCCAGCTCGAACAGGTGATTCCGCGACGCGTACCCGAAGCCCAGCGTGGGGCGGTTCTGCCACCACAGGTCGATGGTCGTCTGCCACATCTGGGTCCGCCCGTTGGACAGGTCGCCGCCGGTGGGGTCGGTGAAGCGCATGACGAACTGGCGCATCCAGGGCGCGGCGAAGATGGTGGGCAGCAGGTTGAGCAGATATGCCACCAGCAGCAGGGCGGTCGTCCCCGCGACCAGCCGGACCACCCGGCCGAGCCCGTGGCGCAACACGAGCCAGAGCGCGCCGACGAGTACGGCGATCAGTGCGGTACGCGACTGGGACAGCAGGAGGCTGACGGCGGCCGGCGCCATGCCGAGGAGCGTGACGGGCCGCCGGGACTGCCGGTGGACGGCCCAGCCCAGTGGAATCGTCAGGGCGCAGACGATGCCGAGCATGTTCGGGTTGTTGTAGAGGCCCTGGAACCGTGTGACGCTCGAGGTCGCCGCGACGAGCGTGCCGTCGACGAACCCGATGCCGAGGCTGACCACGATGGACGCGGTGAGGACCAGGTAGACCACGCGCAGGTCGGCCATCATGACCGCACGATCGGGCCATCGACGCCGGACGAGTATGTGCACCAGGGCGGCCAGTAGCAGCAGCGCGACGCCCCGCTGGAGGGTCTCCATCGGAACCACCGACCAGGCGAAGCTGACCGTGGCGAGACCGGCCATCGCCCAGAGCGCTCCGACGAACACGCTGGTCCAGGCATCGCTGCGGGCCGGCGTCCGGACCGGAAGGCAGAGGCCCCAGAGAACCAGGCCGCTGACCGCCGCGTACCGAGGGTAGAAGCTGGCCCCGACGAGCGCCGGCACGTTGGACGAGGCGCACACCAGTAGCCCCATGGTCAGGGTCAGCATCCACCGCCAGCCGTCGATCCGCCGGCTGAAGGCGAGCAGCAGCACCAGCGCGACCAACCCGGTCGCGACAAGCGGGGCGGTGATGGCGGCGATGCTGGTGACCACCACCAGACACGTCGCGACGACGAGCAGGCCCAGTTGGCCCATCCGGTTTCCCACGTGATGTCCTTTGAAGTCCGGCCGCCGGCGTGCCCGCGGTCGTTGGGTGGACCGCCCTCAGCGAGGCAGATCCTGTAGGCCCGGTTGGGCCGTTTCAGCAGCCCAGCGGGCCCTGGCGGCGTGCATCGCCCGGATCATGTCCGGCCAGTGCGGCGGCTGGTACCCGCTGGCCTTGGCGAGGGCGTCCGCGTTCATCGACCGGTCGCAGGTGAACTCGTCGTCCGGGACGATGTCACCGGGCCACCCGTACACCTCGGCGATCAGGCGGAGCAGGTCGTACTTGGAGATCGGTTCGGCGGCCACGTGGTAGAGCCCGGCCAGCTCCGTCCGGGGCAGGATCACCGTCCGGAGCAGTCGGGCGAACTCGACGGTCGTCACGCCGCTGTAGATGGCCCTCGTGAAACCGCGTACCTGGCCTCGCTGGGAGAGGAACCAGTCCACGAGCGAGCGGTTCGTGACCAGCTCGTGCCCGATGATCGAGGTGCGGAGGGTGAGCGCGGAGACCCCGCGCGCCTCACCCAGCAGCTTCGACCGCCCGTACAGGTCCGGCGGGTCCGGCAGGTCGTCCTCGACGTAGCCGCCCCGCCGTCCGGAGAAGACACAGTCGGTGCTGACGTGGATCAGGCGACTGCCGAGGTGCCCGCAGGCCTCGGCGAGCAGATGGGGAAAGAGCGCGTTGAGGGTGACCGTCTGCACCGCGTCCTGCACGTCCGGCCGTTGCTTGATCACACCCACGCAGTTGACGACGACGTCCGGCCGCAGGTCGTCGACGATCTGCCGGACCTCGTCGAAGCGGGTCGCGTCGACGGCCGGGGTGATCCGGTCGAGCAGACGCGGGGGATACCACCCCGCGCGGTCCTCGATGCTCCGGGCGACGCCGTGGACGTCGAGGTCCGCATCGTCGCTCAGCTCCCGCAGGACAGCGTGGCCGAGCATGCCGGTGACGCCGACGACGAGGACCCGTCGCGTCGGGCGCGGCCCGTCTTCGCCGGGGCCGCTGCGTCGGCGGGGGACGAATTCCGGCCGCCGGCCACCGGTGCCGGTGTTCATGCCGTTACGACCGCCGCCGCCGCGGCCTCGACCTGCGCCCGTACCTCGGGCAGCGTCAGCAGCAGCGCCTCGATCTCCGGTACGGACAACCGCCGGGCGTTGTGCGAGTGGAAGTCGGCCAGGTTGCCGCTCTCGACGTCGCCCTCCTCGAAGTAGAGGGAGTAGTTGAGGTCACGACTGTCCACCGGCACCCGAAGGAACTCGCCGAGGTCCTCGACGTGGGCGAGTTCCTCGCGGCTGGCCAGGGTCTCGTACAGCTTCTCCCCGTGCCGGATGCCGAGCACGTTGAACTTCGCCGGGACGCGGAACAGGTTGCACAACGCGGTGGCCAGATCGCCGATGGTGCAGGCGTCGGCCTTGCGGATGAAGACGTCGCCTGGCTGGCCGTACCGGAAGGCGTGCTCCACCAGGTCGACCGACTGCGGCAGGGACATCAGGAACCGGGTCATCGACGGCTCGGTGACCGTCGGCAGGCCACCGCGCAGGATCTGGTCGATGAACAGCGGGATCACCGATCCGCGTGAGTACATGACGTTGCCGTAGCGCACGCAGCAGACCCGGGTACGCGCTTGGGGATTGTTGCGGGAGTGCGCCTGTGCGACCTTCTCCATCAGCGCCTTGGTCATGCCCATCGCGTTTACCGGATAGACGGCCTTGTCGGTGCTCAACAGCACCAGCGCCTCGACGCCGACGCGTTCGCAGGCGTCCACCACGTTCGCGCTGCCGAGCACATTGGTGCGGACGGCCTCCAGTGGGAAGAACTCGCACGAGGGGACCTGCTTCAGAGCCGCGGCGTGAAAGACGAACTCCATTCCCCGCGCGGCCTTGAGCACACTGTCGTAGTCGCGGACGTCACCGACGTAGTAGCGGACCCGGTCGTCGCCGAGGCGGTGCCGCATCGCGTCCTGCTTCGACTCGTCACGGCTGAGTACGCGCACCTCGGCGGCCCCGGCGTCGAGCAGTCGGGAGACCATCGTCTGACCGAAGGATCCCGTGCCGCCAGTGATCAGGAATCGCCGGTCCGAAAGCGAGGAAACCACATCTTCTCCTACCTGTTTCCCGGGGGGCCATCCTCGGGAAACGGATTCTCGTCGAACGCGACCCTACGCTGGGACAAGAGGTGCCGTGACCGCTTTCGCCAACAGGAATTCGAGTCGCGTTCACCGTCCGCGATGACCCGTCCGCAAATACGCGAACAACGCTCGACGTTGCCGAATTGGCCGTTCGGCCCCCCATTGTCGACGCGCCGAAAGTCGTTAGCGCTAAAGACGGAGTTGGTGCTCTGGAAAGGTGGTATGCGTACTCCATGCCAAAAGTTGCTCTCCACACGGCGCACCCGCGCGCCGGTGCCTCCGACCTGACGAGCGGTCGGGAAGCACCTCGGGACGGCACCACGACACGGCGACCGTACGACCGCTGGAAGCGGCTCCTCGACGTACTCGGCGCTCTTCTCGTCCTGTCGCTCGGCGCCCCGGTGCTGGCCGTCGTGGCCCTGGTGGTGCTCGTGGCGCACGGGCGGCCGGTGCTGTTCCGGCACACCCGCCCGGGGCTGCACGGCGAGCTGTTCGAGGTGGTCAAGTTCCGGACCATGCGCCACCCCGATCCGGATCGAGGGCTGGTGAGCGACGCGGATCGTCTGACCCGGGTGGGCCGCTGGCTGCGGGCCAGCAGCCTCGACGAGCTGCCGGAGTTCTGGAACGTGCTGCGGGGCGAGATGAGCGTGGTCGGTCCCCGCCCGCACCTCGTGCGCTACCTCAGCCTCTACAACCCGGAACAGGCCCGACGGCACGACGTGCGACCCGGCATCACCGGGCTGGCCCAGGTGCGTGGCCGCAACGCGCTGGACTGGAACGCGAAGTTCACCTACGACGTCGAGTACGTCGACCGCCGCTCCTTCCTGCTGGACCTGCGGATCGTCCTGGCCACGATCTGGGTGGTGCTCAGTCGCCAGGGCATCTCCGCGCCGGGCGCGGCCACCTGGCACGAGTTCACCGGTAACCCACCCGCGCAGGCGACCGTCGACCACGACTCCGCCCACCGGCGATGAACCGGGTCCTGCTCCTGGGGGCCGGTGGATTCCTCGGCCGGCACATCCGGACGGCGCTCGCCGCCCACGCCACCGTCCGGTCGATCACCCGCGCCGAGTGTGACCTGGTCCGGGTCGAGCTTCGCGACCTGACCGCGCTCATCGCCCGGGAGCGACCGGACACGGTGGTGACGGCGGCCGGACGGATCGTCGGCTCCGGCCACGACTTCGTGCAGGCGCACGTGGTGGCGACCGCGAAGCTGATCGAAGCGGTGGCCGCCGCCGCCCCCGGGGCCCGCCTGATCCGGATCGGCTCGGCCGCCGAGTACGGCACCGTGCCGCACGGCCTCGCCGTCAGTGAGGAGTACCAGGGCACACCCGTCAGCGAGTACGGGCTCAGCCACCTGGCCGCCACGCGGTTGGCGGAGCTGGCCGGCGGGGCGGGCCGACTCGACACGATGGTGTTGCGCATCTTCAACCCGGTCGGGCCGGGGATGCCGGCGGGCAACGTGCTCACTCGGGTGACCGCGATGGTGAGGTCGGCGGTCGCCACCGGATCGGCGGACATCGCCGTGGGCCTGCACGACACGTACCGGGACTTCGTCGACGTCCGGGACGTCGCCTCGGCGGTCCTCGCGGCGGCGACCTGCCGCCCGGTGCCCGCCCGGGTCTTCAATGTGGGCAGCGGCAGGGCGGTGGCGACGCGCGACGTCGTCCGGTTGCTGGCGGAGGTGTCGGGCTTCAGCGGTGGCATCCGGGACGGCAGCTTCGCGCCGGACGCCGATCGCTCAGCCGCCGTGCCGTGGATGTGCGCCGACATCGAGCGCGCGAACCGGGTGCTCGGGTGGGCGCCCGCACACGACCTCGGTGATTCGCTGGCAACACTGTGGCAGGCCGACGGCGACCAGCCCGCCCGTCCGGTCGCCGGATCGGCAGCGAGGTGAAGCCCATGCGGGTCGGCATGCTCAGCCAGTGGTTCGACCCGGAGCCCGGCGCGGCCGCGCTCCCCGGGATGCTCGCTCGGGCTCTCGTCCGCCGGGGACACGAGGTCCAGGTCCTCACCGGGTTCCCCAACTATCCGACCGGCGAGTTGGCGCCCGGCTACCGGGTGACCCGTCGGGTCGACGAGGTCGACGGGACGACCCGGATCCGCCGGGTGGCCCTCTATCCCAGCCATGACCGCTCCGCGCTGCGTCGGCTGGCGAACTACGGCACCTTCGCGGCCTCGGCGCTGGTGTCCGGCACGTCGGCGCTGCGCGGCGTGGACGCCCTCTGGGTCGGTAACTCGCCGATCAGCGTCGCCCTGCCGATGTGGTTCACCCGGTACGTCCAGCGGGTGCCGGTGCTGCTGCACGTGCTGGACCTGTGGCCCGACAGCGCGGTGGCCAGCGGGTTCATCGGCACCGACCGGGTGTCCCGGATGATCGAGCGGGGGATGAGCGGCTGGTGCGGTGGGATGTACCGCAGCGCCAGCCGGGTCGCGTACGTTTCGCCCAGCGCCGCCGACCTGCTCGCCAGCCGAGGCGTACCCCCGGAGAAGCTCGTCCACATTCCGGTGTGGGCCGATGAGACGCCGCAGACGGCCGTCGCGGACCTGCGCGCCGAGTTCGGGCTCCGCGAGGACCAGGTGGTGCTGGTGTACGCCGGCACGCTCGGTGAGGCGCAGGGGCTCGACTCGCTCATCGACGCCTGCGCCCGGATCAACGATCCGCGACTGGTCTGCCTGATCGCCGGCTCCGGCACCACCGAGGAGCGGCTGCGCCGTCGGGCCGAGGAGCTGAACGCGATACACGTGCGGTTCCTGGGACGGCTGCCCCGGGAGCGGATGCCCGCGTTGATGGCCACCGGTGACGCGCACTACGTGAGCCTGCGACCCGGCGGCATGTCGGCGTACACGATGCCCAGCAAGGTGCAGGCCACCCTCGCTGCCGGGCGGGCCCTGCTGGTCGCCGCGCAGGGCGACGCCGCCGCCGTCGCGCACGAGAGCGGCGCGGGCATCACCGCCCGACCCGGTGACCCCGACTCGATCGCCGACGCTCTACGGGAACTCTGCGACCTGGGCCGGGAAAAGCTCGAGCTGCTCGGTCAGGCCGGCCGGGCGCACTACGACCGGGTCTTCTCCGTCGCCGCCGGAGCCGAGCGGGTCGAGCAGGCGCTGCGCGAGGCGGTGGAGAGCCACCGACGGCGCTGACCCGGTGCAGCACGTTACAGAGTGGGCAGCTCGTCCAGGCTGATGGCGCGCGGCCACCGCCCGAGCGGGGTGAGTCGATCGCGGTCTCCGACCAGTCAGAGGCTCCCGTTGTGGCCTCGGCCCTGTTGCAGCTCTCGGCCCCGACGGGCGAGCTGTAGAGTCGCGACGGCCGGTCGGGCGAGGGAAGCACCGGCCGGACCGGCGGGGGGATGGCGCGTGCTGCACCTGAGGGTGATCACCCCGGAGAGCCGGTCGACGGAGGTCGTCGACCTGCTCTCCGCAGAGGCAGGCGTGACTCACCTCGCCGTGCTGCCGGGTGCCGCCCGGCAACCGTCGGGTGATCTCATCCTCTGCGACGTGGTGCGGGAGAGCGCGGACCGCGTCCTGCGGGAGTTGCGGCGGATCGGCGTGGACACCAGCGGCGGCATCGCGGCCGAGGACATCGAGCTGACCATCTCCGCGGCGGCCGACCGGGCGGCGGACCGGGCGCCGGGCAGTGGCGCGGACGCGGTGGTCTGGGACGAGATCGCCGCGCAGACCGGCGAGCAGACGGAACTGTCCGGCACGTACCTCGTACTGATCGTGGTGGCCACTATGATCGCCGGCATCGGGGTGCTGCTGGACCAGCCGATTCTCATCGTCGGGGCGATGGTCGTCGGTCCGGAGTTCGGCCCCCTCGCCGCGCTGTGCGTGGCGTTGCTGCGCCGCCGGCTCGGGGTGATCGGCCGCTCGGTGCAGGCTCTCGTGGTCGGCTTCGTGGCGGCCATGGTGGCGACCGTGCTGAGCACCTGGGCGCTGACCGCAGCCGGCCTGGTCAGTCGGGAGATGCTGCTTGCCGAACGCCCACTCACCGACTTCATCTGGCGGCCGGACGCGCTGTCCTGGGTGGTCGGTCTGCTCGCCGGCGTGGCCGGGATGCTCTCGTTGACGTCGAAGAAGTCCGGCAGCCTGGTCGGGGTGCTGATCTCGGTGACGACGGTCCCGGCCGCGGCGAACGTGGCGGTGGCTGCCGCCTACGGAGTATGGGACGAAGCGGCCGGCTCGGCACTCCAGCTGGTCATCAACCTGGGTGCGATCGTCTTGGCCGGTCTGCTCACCCTCGCGGTGCAGCAGGCCTGGTGGTGGGGTCTGGCTCGCCGGTCCCGTCGTCCAGCAAGCGGGTGAGCAGCGTCCGCAACGGGATCGACTCGCCGTCGCGTCCACCGGACCCGACCACCAACGGCGCCGGGCTGGGTTCCGGGTCGGCGCCGAACAGCCGGGCCCGCAGACCTCCGGGCACGGTCAGCAGGTGGAACCGGCCGGTCACGTCCACCGCCCGGGTCTCGGCCCGATCGACGTACCAGCCGTTCAGCCTGGTCCGGTAGCGCCCGCGCCCGTCGTAACCCCGGGCGACCAGCCGGGTGGTGCGCAGCCCTCGCCGGGTCGCCTCGGCCACGAACCAGGCCACCAGCTTCGCCGCCTCGGCCTGCTCGGCGGCCCGCCGCCGCGCGTCCGCGTCGGCATGCGCGCGCACCGCCTGCTGCTGCTGCTCCCGCCACGTCCGGCCGTCCGGCTCATTCACGACGCCGACGGTACGCGACGCGGCTCATTCGAGCGCCCCCCGCCCCGCCTACGTCGATCTTGCAGTTTTCGGTCGTCGCAATAGGCGGAATGCTGGCTTATGTCGGGGACCGTAAGTGCAAGATCGACGGAGAAGCGCAGCTCGGGTGTCGATCATGGAGTTGTGGTGCCTGGCTTGGCGTTGCGCGGGCGGTTTGTCACCCACCGCAACTCCATGATCGACGGGGCGGCGCGGGGTTGACGTGCTGAGCGGGTTAGGCCAGGCCGGCGCGGCGCAGGGCTTCGGCCATCGCGTCGTTGGCCGGCGCCGGTGCGCCCTGCCGCTGCTGCCCGCCGCGACCACCCGGCCCGCCGCCACGACCGCCCTGGCCTTCGCGACCACCCCGCCCGCCATCACGACTGCCCTGCCCGCCGCGACTGTCCTGCCCGCCGCGACTGTCCTGCCCGCCACGACTGTCCTGCCCGCCGCCGCGACCGCTCTGGCCTCCGCGACCGCCCTGCGGTCCGCGCTGCGCCGGGCCGCCGCGCCCCTCCTGGCTCGTCCGACCGCCGGCGGCCGGCTCGTCCTCCAGGCGCAGGGTCAGAGAGATGCGCTTTCGGGGTACGTCCACGTCGAGCACCCGGACCTTGACCACGTCGCCGGACTTCACCACCTCGCGGGGGTCCTTCACGAACGTCCGGGACATCGCCGAGACGTGCACCAGGCCGTCCTGGTGCACCCCGACGTCCACGAACGCGCCGAAGGCGGCCACGTTGGTGACCACGCCCTCCAGCACCATGCCCGGCGTCAGGTCGCCGATCTTCTCCACGCCCTCGACGAAGGTGGCGGTGCGGAACTCCGGCCGGGGGTCACGGCCCGGCTTCTCCAGCTCGGCGAGGATGTCGGTGACGGTGGGCAGGCCGAACCGGTCGTCGACGAAGTCGGTGGCCCGCAGCCCGCGCAGGATGGTGCTCCGGCCGATCACCGAGCGCAGGTCCTGACCAATGCTGGCGAGGATCCGCCGCACCACCGGGTACGCCTCCGGGTGCACGCTGGAGGAATCCAGTGGGTCGTCGCCGTCGGGGATGCGCAGGAAGCCCGCGCACTGCTCGAACGCCTTCGGCCCGAGTCGGGCCACCTTCTTCAGCTCGGTCCGCGACCGGAACGGCCCGTTGGCATCCCGGTGCAGCACGATGTTCTCGGCCAGCCCGGCGCCGATCCCGGAAACCCGGGTCAGCAGCGGCGCCGAGGCGGTGTTGACGTCCACCCCCACCGCGTTGACGCAGTCCTCGACGACGGCGTCCAGTGACCGGGAGAGCTTCACCTCGGACAGGTCGTGCTGGTACTGGCCGACCCCGATCGAGCGAGGATCGATCTTGACCAGCTCGGCGAGCGGGTCCTGGAGACGACGGGCGATGGACACCGCCCCGCGCAGCGACACGTCCATGCCCGGCAGCTCCTGCGAAGCGTACGCGGAGGCCGAGTAGACCGACGCGCCCGCCTCGGAGACCATCACCTTGGTCAGGTTGAGCTGCGGGTGCAGCTTGATCAGGTCACCGGCCAGCTTGTCGGTCTCGCGCGAGGCGGTGCCGTTGCCGATCGCGACCAGCTCCACGCCGTGCGCGCCGGCCAGCCGGGCGAGCGTCTCGATCGACGCGTCCCACTGCCGACGGGGCTCGTGCGGGTAGATGGTGTCGGTGGCGACCACCTTGCCGGTGGCGTCGACCACGGCCACCTTCACGCCGGTCCGCAGGCCCGGGTCCAGGCCCATCGTCGGCCGGGTGCCGGCCGGCGCGGCGAGCAACAGGTCGCGCAGGTTCGTGGCGAAGACCCGTACGGCCTCCTCCTCGGCGGCCTGCCACAGCCGCATCCGCAGGTCGGCCCCGAGGTGGATGAGGATGCGCGTACGCCAGGCCCAGCGGACCGTGTCGGTCAACCACCGGTCCGCGGGACGCCCGGCGTCGGACACTCCGAACCGGCCGGCGATCATCGCCTCGTACCGGGTCGGACCGGTCGGTACGGCGTCGGCCTCGCCGGCCTCCTCCGACTCCATGGTCAGGTCGAGCACGCCCTCCTTCTCGCCCCGGAACATGGCAAGGATGCGGTGCGACGGCAGCTTCGGGTACGGCTCGGAGAAGTCGAAGTAGTCGGCGAACTTCGCGCCGGCCGTCTCCTGACCGTCGCGTACCCGGGAGGCCAGGCGGCCCCGCGACCACATCTGCTCGCGCAGCGTGCCGATCAGGTCGGCGTCCTCGGCGAAGGTCTCGATGAGGATCGCCCGCGCGCCCTCCAGCGCGGCGGCGGCGTCGGCGACACCCCGGTCCGCGTCGACGTACCCGGCGGCCGTGGCCCGCGGGTCCTGACTCGGGTCGGCCAGCAGCGTCTCGGCCAGCGGCGCGAGGCCGGCCTCGCGGGCGATCTGCGCCCGGGTCCGCCGCTTCGGCTTGTACGGCAGGTAGATGTCCTCCAGCCGCGACTTCGAGTCGGCGGCCATGATCTGTGCTTCCAGCGCCTCGTCCAGCTTGCCCTGGCCGCGGATCGACTCCAGCACGGCGGCCCGCCGCTCGTCCAGCTCGCGCAGGTAGCGCAGCCGCTCCTCCAGGGTGCGCAGCTGGGTGTCGTCGAGCAGGCCGGTGGCCTCCTTGCGGTAGCGGGCGATGAACGGCACGGTGGCACCGCCGTCGAGCAGCTCCACGGCCGCCCGCACCTGACGCTCGGCCACGCCGAGCTCGTCGGCGATCCGCTGATGAACAGACTGGGTCACGATCTCGATCCGCCTTCGACTCGATCCGCCCTCAAAGAGCGGTTACCGCCTGCATTCTGCCGGGCGGCCCCGGTGAGTGTCGCCGCGCCCGGCCAGGTCGCGCCGCCGCGCCCCCGCGCGCAGGCCGGGTCGATCCCTCGACCGGCCGCACCGGGCCTGCGCTAGCGTGGCGATCATGGAATCACCTGCGGAGCCGCGCGCCCGACGGCTCTTCGGCGGCAGCGCCCGGGCCCTCGGCGACCTCACGGCCAACCCGTTCCGCGCCGACCGGGACCGGATCGTCGGCTCGCCGTTCTTCGCCCGGCTCGGCGGGGTCACCCAGGTGATCAGCCCGGTCGGCTCCGGGTTGCTGGTGCACAACCGGCTCACGCACAGCCTCAAGGTCGCCCAGGTGGCCCGCGCCATCGCCGAGCGGTTGACGGCCGACGACAGGTGGCGTGACCTGCTGGACAAGCTCGGCGGCTGTGACCCCGACGTGGTGGAGGCCGCCGCGCTCGCGCACGACCTCGGCCACCCGCCGTTCGGCCACCTGGGGGAGCGGGTGCTCGACCGGCTGGCCCGCCAGCGTCTGGGCCTCGCCGACGGTTTCGAGGGCAACGCGCAGTCGTACCGGATCGTCACGAGCACCGAGATCCGGGGCGCCGCCACCACCGGGTTGGACCTGACCGCCGCCGTCCGTGCGGCGATGCTGAAGTACCCGTGGACGCGGCTGGACTACCCCGACCCCCACCCGCGCCTGCTGGACCCGCCGCCGCGGGGCGCCACCCCGCCGCCGGACGACCCGGAGAGCGGCTCGTTGAAGTTCGGGGCGTACCGCACCGAGCTGGACGACCTGCGGCAGGCCCGGGAGCCGTTCGTCGGCCGCATTCCGGACTGGCAGCAGACCGTCGAGGCGTCCGTGATGGACACCGCCGACGACATCGCGTACGCCATCCACGACGTGGAGGACTTCTACCGGGTCGGTGTGCTCCAGCAGGGCGCGGTGTCCGCCGAGCTGATGGCCTGGCAGCGCGAGAGCGGGCACTTCCGGGCGATCACCGACGCCGCGCTGGCCACCTCGGCCCGACGACCCGGCGCGGCCATCGAGCGGCTGCGCCGGCAACTGCACCGCAAGGACGCCTGGGTCGCGGACGACGACGCGTTCGCCGCCGCCGTCGAGCATGTCCGCGAGGAACTGGTGGACGGGCTGCTCGCGATGCCGTTCGACGGTTCGATCGAGGCGGAGCAGTACGTGGCGCGGTTCTCCGCCCGCTGGTCCACCCGCTTCGTCGAGGCCGTCACCGTGACCGACCAGCCGTCGGTGCGCTCCGGGCACGTGCTGCTCGGCTGCGCGCAGTGGCACGAGGTGCAGGTGCTCAAGTTCGTCCACCACCGGTTCGTGCTGGCCCGCCCCGACCTGGCCCTGCACCAGCGTGGTCAGGCCCGCCTGCTGGGCACCCTGGTGGAGGCGCTGTGGGAGTGGCTGCTCGACCCGGAGGAGGAGTCCCGCCTGCCCCGCCGGCTGCACGACCTGGTCGAGCTGGCCGAGGCCGAGCTGCACCCGCGTACGCCGCACCGGATCGGCCGCGCCCGGGGACGCGCGATCGTGGACTTCGTCGCGCAGCTCACCGACGGCCAGGCGGTCGCGATGCTGGACGCGCTCTCCGGTCGCTCCGGCGCGCTCTGGACCGACGCCTTCGTGCTCTGAACCCGTCTCAGGCGACGGACTGCCGTCTCAGGCGACGGACTGCCACCACCCGTCGACGGCGGGCGGGTCGTCGACCACGACCCGCTCACCCGGGCGGGGTACGGCGAGCCGCACATCCCGGGCCTTCGCCTCGGCCCACAGCCGGTTCACCGGTTCCGACCAGTCGTGCAGGGCCAGGTTGAACGTCGCCCAGTGCACCGGGATGAACAGGCCGCCGCGCAGGTCGAGGTGGGCGTCGACCGCCTCCTCGGGGAACATGTGGATGGTCGGCCAGGCCCGGTCGTACGCGCCGATCTGCATCAGCGTGACGTCGAAGGGCCCGTGCTCGGCGCCGATCGCCGCATACCCGGCGAAGTAGCCGGAGTCACCGGTGTAGAAGACCTTACGTCGTGCCCCGGCGACCACCCAGGAGCTCCAGAGCGTGCCGTCGCGGCGCAGCCCGCGACCGGAGAAGTGCTGGGCGGCGGTGGCGGCGATCTCCAACCCGTCGACCCGGTGCGACTCGGACCAGTCCAGCTCGATGATCCGCTCGGCGGGCACCCCCCAGCGATCCAGGTGGGCGCCCACTCCGAGCGGCACCACGAACGGCGCCGACTGCCCGGCGACCAGCGCCCGCACGGTGGGCATGTCCAGGTGGTCGTAGTGGTCGTGGGAGATCAGAATGGCGTCGAGCGGGGGCAGCTCGTCGATGCCCACCGGCGGCTCGTGCAGCCGACGCGGGCCGACCGCGCCGGACGGCGAGCAGCGGTCACTCCACACCGGGTCGAGCAGGACCCGCCGGCCCTCGATCTCGATCAGGGCCGAGGCATGGCCGTACCAGACGATATTCAGCTCGTCGGCGGTGTCGGCGGCCGGCGACGCGCCGGGCCGCAGCAGCGGCACGGGCGCGGTGGGGCGGCGCTTCTGCTTGCCGAAGATCAGTTCCCGGACCAGGTTACGACCCGGTTCGGCGGCGACCATCGTGCGGACGTCGGCCTGGTTGTGGAACGTGCCGTCACGGAACTGGGGCGAGCGGGCCGCCCGCTCGGCTCGGGCCCCGGCGAGTCGCCCGCCCAGTGCCGCCGGCACGTCCCGTGCCACCCAGGCCAGGCCGGCCAGCGCGGCCAGTCCCGCCGTCGCCCGCATCCGTCGCCCGAGCGACCTCTGCCCGTCCGTGCGTCCCGTTGGCATCATCGCCGTCCCTCCGCCGTGTCCCGCCCTACACGGTAGTTCCCCCGCCCGGCTCCCGCCCCGGCGGTCGCCCGCACCGGGCCGGTCGTCCCCCGACGACCGGCCCGGCAGCGGAGTCAGCCGCCGTTGCTGGGCCGCTGGACGCTCGTCCGGTACGCCGTGCCCGCGCCCCCGAGGCGGTCCACCGCGGCGAGGAACTTCGGACCCATGGCGGCCCGCGCCCGCACCGCCGGATGGGTAGCGCCGAAGTTGTCCGGGTCGGCCTGCCCGTCGGCGAACAGCGCGTAGGTGAGCACCGCCGCGCCGGACCGGTCGAAGATCACGCCGGCCTCGTGCCGGGCGTCGGCGAACCAGCCGGCCTTCGTGGCGATGCGGGCCCGATCGTCGGAGGACATGGTGCGACGGATCCCGTCGGTGAAGGCCACCGGGGAGCGCAGCAGCCCGAGCAGGTGCGCCGTCGAGGCCGGCGAGAGCAGCGTGCCGGCGACCAGGGCCCGCAGCAGGTCGTGCGTCTCCCGGGGAGTGCTGGTGCCGAGGAAGAACCGGTTCGGGTTGGCGACCGGCTCGACCTGGGTGTTCGGGAAGCCCTTGGCAACCAGGATCGAGTTGATCTCGGCGGCCGGGGCGACCAGCCCGCACAGTCGTACGGCGGTGTCGTCCGAGACGGTCAGCAGGTTCGCCAGCACGTGCCCCAGCGTCACGCTGCTCGGGTACGCGCCGTCCAGGCTGAAGATGCCGTCACCACCGGGCACCACGATCGTCTCGGTCGCCTCGACCCGCTGGTTGAGCGTCAGCAGCCCACGGTCGACCTTGTCCAACACCGCCGTGGCCACCGCGATCTTGTTGACGCTGTACGCCTCGATCGTCCGGTCCGCGTCCGCCGCCACCGCGACGACCGGCGTGCCCGCCGGGTCGGCCACGCTGACGTACGCCTGCCAGTTGCCGCCGGCCTCGGCGCGGTGGCGCCCGAAGCCGGTGGCGACCCGCCGGGCCGCCTGCGCGGGGGTGGTGGGTGTCGCCTCGGCGGCGCTGGCCGGAGTGGTCGCGGCGAGCACCGTGCCGGCGGTGGCCACCGTACCCAGTCCGAGGGCGGTCCTGCGGTTCAGTCGGATGGTCAATCGTCTCTCCCGTCGTGGGGCGCCGGAGCGCCTGCCGGCCCCCCACGCTAGGCGAGTTGATCTATTCATGATGCCCCCGGAGAGAGTCCCGAACAGTCCCGAACAGTCTTACCCGGGCCGTCGGCGCAGCAAGGCGCCGATCGCGCCGGCCGCCGTACCACGGAGCTGTGCCGCCGGCCCGGACACCGCCCGGGCGAGCTGCCGCAGGTCCGGCAGGTGACCGCCACGGACCGCCTCGCCGGCCGGGTTCGGGGCGAAGACCGAGCCGTCGTGCGCCGGAACCGGCCGCCCGAGGCCGGCGAGCCGCATCAACGGGCCGACGAGGACGTCGTAGACGCCGGGCAGCAGCGTGAAGCCGGCTCGCAGCACCACGTTCAGCCGCCCCACCGACACCTCCCGACGCGGACTGTCCACACAGTCCACGATGGCCCGGGCCACCCGCTGCGGCCCCGCGACCGGCGGTGGAGGGCGGCCGACGCGACCCAGATAGTTGGCCGCCTGCTGGTAGACGGGTGTGTCCACTCTGCCCGGGTTGACCAGGCACAGCCGGATTCCCGGGCTGTCCCGCAGCTCCTGCTGGAGCGTCCGGGCGAGCCCCTGCAAACCCCACTTGCTGGTCACGTACGCGCTCATGTAGGGGGCGGTGATGTGCCCGAGCACCGAACCGGTGAGGATCAACGTCCCGGCGCCGGTGGCCCGGAAGTGCCGCAGCGCCACCCGGGCCGCGCCGGCGGCGGCCAGCAGGTCCGTGCGCACCACCTGGTCAAACACCCGCTCCGGCAGCTCGTCGAAGCGCCCGTAGGCCATCACCGCTGCGGTGTGCACCCAGACGTCGATGCGGCCGAACCGTTCGATCGCCGCCTGCGCCAGCGCGTCCAGCGCGCCCGCCTCGGTGATGTCGGTCGCCACGGTCAGCACCTCGACGTCCGCGCACTCCTCGCGTACCTCGGCGAGGGTCTGCGGCGCGCGGGCCGCGAGGACCAGGCGGTCGCCGCGCTCGGCGAACGCCCGGGCCGTCGCCCGACCGATCCCGCTGGTCGCGCCCGCGATCACCACCACCCGGCTCACGGAGTCCTCGCACTCACGGTGCCAGGACCACCTTGATGCAGCCGTCCTCCTTCTTCTGGAACATCTCGTACGCGCGCGGCGCGTCGCTCAGCGGCAGCCGGTGGGTGCGCAGATCCTCCACCCCCAGCGGGTCGTCGTCGCCGGAGAGCAGCGGCAGGATCTCGTCGACCCAGCGGCGCACGTGACACTGCCCCATCCGCAGTTGGATGCCCCGGTCGAACATCTCCATCATCGGCATCGGGTCGGCCTCGCCGCCGTACACCCCGGAGAGCGAGACGGTGCCGCCGCGCCGAACCGCCTTGAGCGCGGCGTGCAGGACGGCGAGCCGGTCGATGGCGACCCGGTCGGTCATCGTCTGGGCGAGCTTGTCCGGCAGCAGTCCGACGGCCGCGTGGGCGAGCTTGCCGACCGGCGAGCCGTGCGCCTCCATGCCGACCGCGTCGATGACCGCGTCCGGACCACGCCCGTCGACCAGGTCGATCAGCGCGCCCGGCACGTCGGACAAATCGCGTACGTCGAGCACCTCGATGCCGTGCCGGCGCGCCAGCTCAAGCCGCTCGGGCACCAGGTCCAGCCCGATCACCCGGCCGGCGCCGAGGTGGCGGCCGATACGGGCGCAGAACTGGCCGACCGGGCCCAGCCCGAAGACCGCGAGCGTGCCGCCGGGCGGGGTGTCCGCGTACTTCACCGCCTGCCAGGCGGTGGGCAGGATGTCGGAGAGGTAGAGGTAGCGCTCGTCCGCACCGGTCTGCGGGATCTTGATCGGCCCGAAGTGGGCCTGCGGAACGCGCAGGTACTCGGCCTGGCCGCCGGGCACCGACCCGTAGAGGGACGTGTAGCCGAACAGCGCCGCGCCCTTGCCCTCGCTGGTCACCTGGGTCGTCTCGCACTGGGCGTAGAGCTGGCGTCGGCACATCCAGCAGTCGCCGCAGGAGATGTTGAACGGCACCACCACCCGGTCGCCGGGCTTCAGGTCGGTCACCTCCGGGCCGACCTCCTGGACGATCCCCATCGGCTCGTGTCCCAGGATGTCCCCGGGCTTCAGGTACGGCCCCAGCACCTCGTACAGGTGCAGATCCGAGCCGCAGATCGCCGTCGATGTGATCTTGACGATCGCGTTGGTCGGCTCCTCGATCCGGGGGTCGGGCACCTCCTCGACCCGTACGTCCCGCTTGCCCTGCCAGGTCAACGCCTTCATGTCCGGCTGCCCTCCCTCGGTCCTACCCTGACTGCTACCCGGGCAGGGGGAGTTGAACCGGCCGCTCCGGCCCGCGGGCATGCCGGCTTGTCGGTGGTTGCGGTTGGGGCTGGGGGGCGACCGTGCCCGGCTCCGGGCGGTCAGGCTTGATCCCGTCTCTTATACACATCTCGCAG
>NZ_JBNCKS010000001.1:271877-297835 GCF_049841635.1 Micromonospora sp. DT44
GGGGCGGGGGGGGGGGGGGGGGGGGGGGGGGGGGGGGGGGGGGGGGCGGGGCGCGGGGCGGGGGGGTCGGGTTGGGCCCGGGCGGGGGGCCCGGGCCCCCCCCCAGCCCGCGCTGGTCGCCATTCGTGCGGTCGTGGCCGGCGTGCCGGTTGATCGACTCGGGTTCCAGGAAGTCGGGGCGTCGTGGGCGGCTGGACCGGCCGACTTCCTGCGAGTCGAGTCGACCTTGCGCCTGGCCGAGCCAGGGCCGCGCCTGGAGGGTCGCTGCGTGCGGTGTCCGCCCTCAACGACTGACCGCCGCGCCCGATGATCGGGGCGCGGCGGTCAGGGGGTTGCCTGGGCCGGAAGGATCAGGAACCGGGGGTGTTGCCGCCCTTGGTGGTGGCCGACAGGTAGTCGCGGTTGAGCCGGCCGATGGTGTTCAGCGGGATGCCCTTCGGGCAGGCCACCGTGCACTCACCGGCGTTGGTGCAGCCGCCGAAGCCCGCCTCGTCGTGCGCGTCGACCATGCCGATCACCCGGGTGTAGCGCTCCGGCTGGCCCTGCGGCAGCAGTGAGAGCTGGGTGAGCTTGGCGGCGGTGAAGAGCATGCCGGAGCCGTTCGGGCAGGCCGCCACGCACGCGCCGCAGCCGATGCAGGCCGCCGACTCGAATGCGGCGTCCGCGTTGGCCTTCGCCACCGGGGTGGAGTGGGCCTCGGGCGCGCTGCCGGTCGGCGCGGTGATGTAGCCGCCGGCGGCGATGATCTTGTCGAAGGCGCCCCGGTTGACCACCAGGTCCTTGACGACCGGGAAGGCGCTGGCCCGCCACGGCTCGATGTCGATCGTGTCGCCGTCCTTGAACTGCCGCATGTGCAGCTGGCACGCCGTGGTGCCGCGCTGCGGCCCGTGCGCGTCACCGTTGATCATGAGGCCGCACATGCCGCAGATGCCCTCACGGCAGTCGTGGTCGAACGCCACCGGGTCCTCGCCGGAGAGGATCAGCCGCTCGTTGAGCACGTCGAGCATCTCCAGGAACGACATGTCCGGGGACACGTCGTCGACCGGGTAGGTCACCATCCGACCCTTGTCCTCAGGGCCCTTCTGGCGCCAGATGCGCAGGGTCAGGTTCACTTGTAGCTCCGCTGCGTGGGGTGGACGTATTCGAACTTCAGGTCTTCCTTGTGCAGCACCGAGGGCTCACCGGTGGCGGTGAACTCCCAGGCCGCCACGTACGCGAACTTCTCGTCGTCGCGCTGCGCCTCCCCGTCGGGGGTCTGGTGCTCGGCCCGGAAGTGACCGCCGCAGGACTCCTCGCGGTGCAGGGCGTCGATGCACATCAGCTCGGCCAGCTCGAAGAAGTCGGCCACCCGGCCGGCCTTCTCCAGCGACTGGTTCAGCTCCTCGCCGGTGCCGGACACCTTGACCCGCTGCCAGAACTGCTCGCGCAGGTCGCGGATCTCACCGATCGCCTTGCGCAGACCGGCCTCACTGCGCTCCATGCCGCAGTGCTCCCACATGATCTGGCCCAGCTCCCGGTGGAACGAGTCCACGGTCCGGTCGCCGTCGACCGCCAGCAGCCGCTGGATCCGGTCCTCGACGTCGGTACGCGCCTCGACCGCCGCCGGGTGGCTGGCGTCGACCTTCTCGAGGGGACTCGAGGCCAGGTAGTTGGCGATGGTGGTGGGCAGCACGAAGTAGCCGTCGGCGAGGCCCTGCATCAGCGCCGAGGCGCCGAGCCGGTTCGCGCCGTGGTCGGAGAAGTTCGCCTCGCCGATCACGAACAGGCCCGGGATGCTGGACTGGAGGTCGTAGTCGACCCAGAGCCCGCCCATCGTGTAGTGCACGGCGGGGTAGATCCGCATCGGGACCTCGTACGGGTCCTCGCCGGTGATCCGCTCGTACATCTCGAAGAGGTTGCCGTACTTGGCCTCGATGGCCTTGCGGCCCAGCCGGTCGATGGCGTCGGCGAAGTCGAGGTAGACGCCGAGCTTGGTCGGGCCGACGCCCCGGCCCTCGTCGCACACGTTCTTGGCGGCGCGGGAGGCGATGTCGCGGGGGACCAGGTTGCCGAAGGACGGGTAGATCCGCTCCAGGTAGTAGTCCCGCTCGTCCTCGGGAATGTCCTTGGGGCTGCGGTCGTCGCCCTTGCGCTTGGGCACCCACACCCGGCCGTCGTTGCGCAGCGACTCGCTCATCAGGGTCAGCTTCGACTGGTGGTCGCCGGAGACCGGGATGCAGGTCGGGTGGATCTGCGTGTAGCAGGGGTTGGCGAAGTACGCCCCCTTGCGGTGCGCCCGCCAGGTGGCGGTGACGTTGCAGCCCTTGGCGTTGGTGGAGAGGTAGAAGACGTTGCCGTAGCCGCCGGAGGCGAGCACGACCGCGTCGGCCATCTCGGTGCTGATCTCGCCGGTGACGATGCCCCGGACGACGATGCCCCGGGCCTTGCCGTCGACGATGACCAGCTCCAGCATCTCGTGCCGGGCGTTCATCTCCACGTTGCCGAGGCCGATCTGCCGCTCGAGGGCCTGGTACGCGCCGAGCAGCAGCTGCTGGCCCGTCTGGCCCCGGGCGTAGAAGGTGCGCTGCACCTGCGCGCCGCCGAAGGAGCGGGTGTCCAGCAGGCCGCCGTACTCACGGGCGAACGGCACGCCCTGGGCGACGCACTGGTCGATGATGTTGACGGACACCTCGGCCAGGCGGTGCACGTTCGACTCCCGGGAGCGGAAGTCGCCGCCCTTGACGGTGTCGTAGAAGAGCCGGTGCACGGAGTCGCCGTCGTTGCGGTAGTTCTTCGCGGCGTTGATGCCGCCCTGTGCCGCGATCGAGTGGGCCCGGCGCGGGCTGTCCTGGTAGCAGTAGGACTTGACGTGGTAGCCCTGCTCGGCCAGCGTCGCGGCGGCGGAGCCGCCGGCCAGGCCGGTGCCGACCACGATCACCGTCATCTTGCGGCGGTTGGCGGGGTTGACCAGCTTGGCCTCGAAGCGCCGGGTCTCCCAGCGCTTCTCGACCGGGCCGGCGGGAGCCTTGGTGTCGGCGATCGGGTCGCCCTCGGTGAAGAGTTCCATGTCAGGACACCAATCCGGTGAGTACGGCGAACGGGACCACCAGGTATCCGGCGCAGAGCACCACGGCGAAGACCAGCGCGGCGGCGCGCGCCCGGCGCTCGCCCCGGGGCGTCTGCTGGCCGAGGCTGCGGAACGCGCTGAAAGCGCCGTGGCGCAGGTGGAAGCCGAGCGTGACGATCGCCAGGGTGTAGAAGAGCGTGACGTACCAGCGCTCCGGGGCGAAGTCGGCGACGACGTTGCCGTACGGCTTGCCCTCTTCGCCGACCGGGTTGAGCGTGCCGGTGGTCAGGTCCAGCAGGTGGTAGATCACGAACAACAGGATGATCACGCCACCCCAGCGCATGGTGCGGGCCGCGTAGCTGCCCCGGACCTTCTTGCGGTGGGCGTACTTCACCGGGCGGGCGGCGCGGGCGCGCAGCGCCAACACGGTGGCGGCCACGATGTGGGCGATGACCGCCACGGTGAGCACGGTGCGCAGGATCCACAGGAACCAGACGCCGGGCAGCAGTGGCTTGCCGATGTCGCGCAGCCAGTGCGCGTAGTGGTCGAACGAGGTCTCTCCCGTGAACACCTTCAGGTTCCCGAGCATGTGCGCGATCAGGAACAGCACCAGCAGGATGCCCGTCACCGCCATGACGGCCTTGAGGCCGACGTTCGAGCGGATGGGCGACCGAGTTTTCGTCATTACCACGGGATCGACGCTAGGAGCACTTTGATCAGTCGTCCAATGCATCGAACTCGCAGCGTTGATAGCCATAAGCTATGTAGATGCAGCTCCATCAGCTCCGGTACTTCGTCGCGGTGGCCGAAGTACGACATTTCACCCAAGCCGCCGACATCGTCGGCATAACCCAGCCCTCGTTGAGTAAGCAAATTCACGCCTTGGAGACCGACCTCGGCGCCCCGCTGTTCGAGCGGGTAAGGGGCAACATCGCCCTCACCGCGGCCGGGGAGGTGCTCCTGCCGTTGGCGACCCGGATCCTCGCCGACGTGGAGACCGCGACCCGGGAGGTGCAGGAGCTGGTCGGCCTGCGCCGAGGGCGCGTACGCCTGGGCGCGACCCCGAGCCTGGCCACCTCGCTCGCCCCGCCGGTGCTGCGCCGGTTCCGCGACGCCCACCCCACCGTCGACCTCCGGGTCGAGGAGAGCGGCTCCCAGGACCTCGTCCGTGACCTGCTGCGCGGCAACCTGGACCTAGCATTGATCATAATGCCGTCGCAGGGCGCCGACCCGGGCCTGCGCGTCGACCCGATCCTGCGCGAGAGCCTGGTGGTGGCCTCGGTGGGCGAGGTGCCGACGGCCTCGGGGGCCGGCGAGCTGCGCATCACCGATCTGCGCGACCAGCCGATGGTGATGTTCCGGGAGGGCTACGACCTGCGGGACGCCACCATCGCGGCGTGCCGGGAGGCGGGCTTCGAACCCACGTTCGCGGTGGACGGCGGCGAGATGGACGCCGTGCTCAGCTTCGTCGAGGCGGGACTCGGCATCGCGCTGGTGCCGGGGATCGTGCTGGCCCGCCGGCCCGGGGTGCGCAGCACGCCGCTGGCGTCTCCCGGGGTGACGCGGACCATCGCGGTGGCCCGCCGCCGCGACGTGGTGCCGACGCACGCCGGACGCGAGCTGCGGCGGATCCTGCTGGACTACGTCCAGTCCGCGATCGACCGGGGCGAGCTGCCGCCCGGCGTCGAGCCGCTGGGCTGACCCGGCCGGGGCCGCCGCCGCGAAGAGGCCGGCAGCGGCCCTGGCCGGCGTGCTCAGCGGCCCTCAGCGGCCCTCGGCGTCGTCCATCGCCCGGTAGATCCGCTGCTCCGACAAGGGGTACGGGGTGCCCAGCGCCTGGGCGAACACGTTCACCCGCAACTCCTCGATCATCCAGCGGACCTGCCGAACAGCCGCCTCCTGCCGGCGCGCGGGCGGTAGGCCGGCGAGCAGGTCGTTGTACTCCTTCTGCACCGCCGCGATCCGGTCCTGCTGTTGTCGGTCGCGCTGCGGGTTGCCGCCGAGGCGCTCCATCCGGCGCTCGATGGCGCTGAGGTAGCGCAGCAGGTCGGGCAGGCGGGCGTACCCGGTCTCGGTGATGAAGCCGGCGTGCACCAGCCCGGCGAGCTGCTTGCGGATGTCGGCCAGCGCCGCCACCACGGCCAGGTTGCGGGTCGCGCCGAGCCGCTGCTCGACCGCGTACGCGGCGGCGAGCACCTTGCGGACCCGGTCCATCACCTCGACGACGGTGTCGACCAGGTCGGCGCGGACCTTCTCGCGTAGGGCGGCGAAGCCCTCGGCGTCCCACGCCGGACCTCCGGCGGCGTCGATCAGCCGGTCGATGGCCGCGCCGGCCGCGTCCTCGATCAGCTCCTGCACGCCGCCGTGCGGGTTGCGACTCAACGCCAGCTTCGCCTCGTTGCTCAACCGACCCTGCAGGAACCGGGCCGGGGACGGCACGGTGAGCCGCAGCAGCCGGCGGGTGCCGGCCCAGTGCGCGGCCTCCGCCTCGGCGGGGGAGTCGAACACCTTCACCCCGACCGTCGTCCCCTCGTCGACCAGGGCCGGGTACGCGGTCACCGCGTAGCCGGCACGGACCTGCTCGATGGTCCGGGGCAGCGTGCCGACGCTCCACTCGCGCAGGCCGGTCCGGGCGACCTCGGGCGCGGCGGCCGCCACGACCTGGCGTACCTCCTGACGCAGTTGACGTTGCAGGGCCGGCAGGTCCTTGCCCTCGGCGACCGGTTTGTCGTCGTCGCCGAGCACCCGGAACGTCACCCGCAGGTGCGCGGGGAGCTTGTCCGGCTCCCACGCGTCGCGGGGCACGGTCACCCCGGTCATCCGCCGGAGCTCGCGGGTGAGCGCGTCCAGCAGCGACGTCTCCCCGGGGGTGATCGCCGCGAGGGCGGCCCGCGCGTAGTCCGGCACCGGTACGAAGTTGCGCCGGATCGCCTTGGGCAGCGAGCGGATCAGCGCGATCACCGTCTCCTCGCGCAGCCCCGGCACCTGCCAGTCGAAGCTCTCCGCCGGCACCTGGTTGAGCAGCGGCAGCGGGATGTCCACGGTGACGCCGTCGGTCGCCGTGCCCGGCTCGAACCGGTACGTCAGCGGCAGCGTCACCCCCTGGGTCTGCCACTCGTCGGGGTAGTCGCTCTCGTCGACACCGCCGCGACCGTCGTTGATCAGCAGGTCGCGGGTGAAGGTCAGCAGGTCGGGACGCTCGTGGCGGGTCTTCTTCCACCAGGTGTCGAAGTGCCGGCCGGAGACCACGTCGGCGGGGATCCGCTGGTCGTAGAAGCCGAAGATCGTCTCGTCGTCGACCAGGATGTCCCGGCGGCGGGCCCGGCTCTCCAACTCCTCGATCTCGCCCAGGAGTCGCTTGTTGTCGGCCCAGAACCGGTGGTGGGTCTGCCAGTCGCCCTCGACGAGCGCGTGCCGGATGAACAGCTCCCGGCTCAGCATCGGGTCGATCCGCCCGAAGTTGACCTTCCGCGACGGGACCAGCGGCATGCCGTACAGGGTGACCTTCTCGTAGGCCATCACCGCGGCCTGCTTCTTCTCCCAGTGCGGCTCGCTGTAGCTGCGCTTGACCAGGTGCTGGGCGAGGGGCTCGACCCATTCCGGCTCGACCCGCCCGGCGATGCGCCCCCACAGCCGGGACGTCTCCACCAACTCGGCGGCCATCACCCAGCGCGGCGGCTTCTTGAACAGCGCCGAGCCGGGGAACAGCGCGAACTTCGCGCCCCGCGCCCCCAGGTACTCGTGTTTCTGGGCGTCCTTGAGGCCGATGTGCGACAGCAGGCCGGGCAGCAGCGACTGGTGCACCTTCGGGGTGTCGATCTCCTCCGGCAGGTCCGCGCCGCCCCGGCGGCCCGTGCCCCGGCCGGCGTCCGCCTCGGCCGGGGTGTCCCGCGCCGCGCGTCCACCGCGCCGCTCGTTCTCGGCCGGGGTACGCAGCACCTGGCGCAACTGGCTGACGATGTCCTGCCACTCGCGGATCCGCAGGTAGTTCAGGTACTCCGCCTTGCACATCCGGCGGAACGCGCTGGACGACAGCTCCCGCTGTTGCTCACGCAGGTACCGCCACAGGTTCAGGTACGCGACGAAGTCCGACTCCTTGTCGGCGAACCGGGCGTGTGCCTGGTCGGCTTGGGCCTGCTTCTCCGCCGGGCGCTCGCGGGGGTCCTGGATGGAGAGCGCGGCGGCGATCACCAGGATCTCGGTGGCACAGCCGTTGCGTTCGCCCTCGACCACCATCCGGGCCAGCCGCGGGTCGACCGGGAGCTGGGCCAGCCGCCGGCCCAGCGCGCTGAGCCGCTTCGCCGGATCGGCCTCGGTCGGGTCCAGCGCGCCCAGCTCGTGCAGCAGGTTGACGCCGTCGGTGATGTTGCGCTTGTCCGGCGGGTCGATGAACGGGAACGCCGCCAGGTCGCCCAACCCGATCGCGGTCATCTGGAGGATGACCGACGCCAGGTTGGTACGCAGGATCTCCGGGTCGGTGAACTCGGGGCGGGACAGGAAGTCCTGCTCGTCGTAGAGGCGGATGCAGATACCGTCCGACGTACGACCGCAGCGGCCCTTGCGCTGGTTGGCCGACGCCTGCGAGACGGGCTCGATCGGCAGCCGCTGCACCTTGAGCCGGCTGGAGTAACGGGAGATGCGGGCGGTGCCCGGGTCCACCACGTACTTGATTCCCGGCACGGTCAGCGAGGTCTCCGCGACGTTGGTGGCGAGCACCACGCGTCGCGAGCTGTGCGCGGCGAAGACGCGGTGCTGCTCGGCGGCGGAGAGCCGGGCATACAGCGGCAGGATCTCGGTGCCCAGCAGTGACCGCTTCTTCTGCACCAGCTTGCCCAGCGCGTCGGCGGTGTCGCGGATCTCCCGTTCGCCGCTGAGGAAGACCAGGATGTCGCCCGGCCCCTCGGCGGCCAGCTCCTCGACGGCGTCGCCGATCGCCTGGATCTGGTCGCGGACGTTCTCCTCGTCGGCGTCGCCGTCCTCGTCGCCCTCGGCGACCTCGACGAGCGGCCGGTAACGGACCTCCACGGGATAGGTGCGTCCGGAGACCTCGACGACCGGCGCCGGACTGCCCTGGGCGTCGGCGAAGTGCCTGGCGAAGCGGTCGGTCTCGATGGTCGCCGAGGTGATGATCACCTTGAGGTCGGGCCGGCGGGGGAGCAGCTCGCGCAGGTAGCCGAGGATGAAGTCGATGTTGAGGCTGCGCTCGTGCGCCTCGTCGATGATCAACGTGTCGTACTGGCGCAGCATCCGGTCGGTCTGCAACTCGGCCAGCAGGATGCCGTCGGTCATCAGCTTGACCAGGCTGCGGTCGCTGACCTGGTCGGTGAAGCGCACCTTGTAGCCGACCACGTCGCCCAGCTCGGTACCCAGCTCGTCGGCGATCCGGTCGGCCACCGTCCGGGCGGCCAGCCGCCGGGGCTGGGTGTGCCCGATCAGGCCGTTGATGCCGCGCCCCAGCTCCAGACAGATCTTCGGCAACTGGGTCGTCTTGCCGGAGCCGGTCTCGCCGGCCACGATCACCACCTGGTGATCGCGGATGGCGGCGGCGATGTCGTCCTTGCGCTCGCTGACCGGCAACCCCACGGGGTACGCGATCGTCGGCACCGCCGCCCGCCGGTCGGCCAGCCGCTGCTCGGCCCGCGCCAGCTCGGCGGTGATCTCGGTCAGGGCCGCCTCCCGGCGCTGCGGGTCGCGCAGCTTGCGGGCGCCGTCCAGGCGTCGCTGGAGCCGGCGCTGGTCGCGGAACATCAGGGGACTGAGGCGGCGGTGCAGGTCGCGGACGGGATCTGTCGCGGCGGAGGAGGCTGGATTCTGCATGTCGTGCCCAAGGATAGGCAGCCCGGCGGCGGACCGCCCCTGGGTTACCGCGCGTGGGTGCTTCGGCGCGTGGACGGCGGTCTACAGTTGCGGCCGACGTCGAGCGCTGGGGGGCCGGGATGGAGCTGCGGGACACCGATCGGGCGCTGGTGCAGGCCGCCACGGCGGTCGCCAAACTCCGGTGCCGCAGCAGCCACCACACCGGCGCGTCGGCCGCCCGTACCGCCGACGGGCGGGTGTTCTCCGGGGTGAACCTGCACCACGACAGCGGGGACACCTGCGCGGAGCTGGTCGTCATCGGCACCGCCGCCACGCAGGGCGTGACCGAGCTGGAGACCATCGTCTCGGTCGCCGACCGGGGTCGTACGGTCGTCGGGCCCTGCGACAGGTGCCGGCCGGTGCTCAGCGCGTACTTCCCGGCGCTGCGGGTCATCGTGGGCGAGCCAAACGACCTGCGGGTGCTGCCGATCGCGGACCTGCCCGGCTGACCACGTCAGTCGCCAGCCGCCGCCTCCAGCATCGACGCGAGGATCGGCACGCCCTCGTACCGCACGTTGCCCTCGGGCACCATCCAGCTCGCCACCCGCGCGACGAGCAGGCCGGCACGGACGGCCGGGTCGTCGGCGTAGAGCCCGCGTACCTCGTCCGGGGCGATGGAGAAGACGACGAAGCCCCGCATCCGGTCGTCGTCGGCGTGAAGGAGCGGGCCGGCCGCGAGCACCAGTCCCTGCTCCACGAGCCCTGCCTGGTGGGCCAGATGGGCGTCGCGTAGCCGGTCGATCGCCTCCGGTGGCAGCTCCGGCGGATCCGACGGTCGGGTCAGCAGGACGACCGTGTGCTGGTCGAATCGCATGCCCCACACCCTATGGCGCTCAGTGTCCCTCTTATGGGTGTTATCCGTCTTCCACGCCACTTGCACCCTTCCGCGAAACTCATTCTCTTATCGAGGTCGGATACGAGTGGAGGTGCGGCATGGTCAGCAGACGACAGGTGCTCGTGGCCGGTGCCGCCGGGGGCGCCGCGGTTCTGGTCCCGGCCGGCTCGACGGCCGCGGGCCGCGCGCTCGCCGCGGCGACGGTGCTGCGCGCCGCCGACATCCCGAAGTACGTCGCGCCGCTGCGCATCCCCCCGGCCATGCCCCGGGTGGCGAACGACCCCGAGCGGGACACGTACGTCGTCGGGGTGCGCCAGTTCCGCCAGCAGATCCTGCCGCTGTCCTGGCCGCGTACGACCGTGTGGGGTTACGGCTCCACCGCCCACCCCGACAGCTTCGGCTACCCGGCGCACAGCATCGCCGCGCGGGTGAACCGCCCGGTACGGGTGACCTGGGTCAACGAACTCGTCGACCACCGGGGCGACTACCTGCCCCACCTGCTGCCCGTCGATGAGACCCTGCACTGGGCCAACCCGGCCGGTGGCAGGGACGGCCGGGACGGGCACGGCCGCTCGGACGGCAGCCGCCGTGGCTACCGGGGACCGGTGCCCCAGGTGGTCCACCTGCACGGAGGGCACAGCACGCAGGAGAGCGACGGGCACGCCGAAGCGTGGTATCTGCCCGTGGCCCGCGACCTGCCGGCCGACTTCGCCGTCACGGGCAGCGCGTACGGCGAGTTCCGGTCCCGCTTCGCCGAGGGGTCCGGCCTGCGCTGGGCGCCGGGTTCGGCCACCTTCGAGTACGCCAACGACCAGCGGCCCTGCACCCTCTGGTACCACGACCACGCCCTGGGCCTCACCAGGGAGAACGTCTACGCCGGGCCGGCCGGTTTCTACCTGCTGGGCGGCGACGACCTGCCCGACGGGGTGCTGCCCGGCCCGACGCCGGGTCACGACGATCCGCCGGACAGCGACTACCACGACATCCCGCTGCTCATCCAGGACCGCAGTTTCAGCGCCGACGGCGAGCTGGTCTACCCCGGAGGTCACCACGACGGTTCGGCGTGGACGTCGGCGTTCTCCGGCACCACCATCGTGGTCAACGGCCGGACCTGGCCCAGCCTCACGGTCCAGCGTCGGCGCTACCGGTTCCGGTTGCTCAACGGCTGCAACAGCCGTTTTCTGATGCTCAGCGTCGCCGCCCACGCCACCGCACGGCCGGCCCGTCCGGTGCTGCCGGTCTGGCAGATCGGCAGCGACAGCGGCTTCCTGCCCGAGCCGGTGGCGCACGACCGCGTCATTCTCGGCCCCGCCCAGCGGGCCGACGTGATCGTCGACTTCACCGGCGTACCCGCCGGCACCGAGCTCTTCCTCGTCAACGAGGGGCCCGAGTGGGCGTACCGGGGCGGCCGGCCCGGGGTGGACTTTCCGCCGTCCGACCCGCGAACCACCGGGCAGGTGATGCGGTTCGTGGTCACCGAGGCCACCGGCGCGGACCCCAGCGTGCCGCCGGAGCACCTGCAACTGCCGGCCCACCCCCGGCTCGGCGCGGCGGAGCGGGTCCGACGGCTGTCGCTCAACGAGCGGATGTCCGGCCGGTCGATGGTGATGCTGCTCGGCACCCTCGACGAGCGCGGTCGGGGTCTGCCGATGCGCTGGAGCGATCCCGCGACCGAACAGCCCCTCGTCGGCGCGACCGAGGTGTGGGAGGTGCGCAACTTCACCCGCAACGTCCACCCCGTCCATCTGCACCAGGCCCAGTTCGAGCTGCTGGGCCGTGGACGGTCGGGCCGGGCGGAGCCAGGTCCGGGGGAGCGGGGATGGATGGACACCGTGCTCGCGTACCCGTGGGAGGTGACCCGGATCAAGGCCCGCTTCGACCTGCCGGGCCGCTTCTCCTGGCACTGCCACCTTCTGGAGCACGAGGACAACGAGATGATGCGGCCCCTCAACGTGCTGCCGCGCGGCGCGGCGGCGGCCGGGGACGGCGGCTCGGTGGAGGTGCCGCAGGCCGCCTCGCCGGCATCGACTGACGCCAGTTAGGTCACTTTCCGCAGGTCGGCTAAGGTTAGGCGAACCTAAGCTCGAACGTGCAGGAGTTTCGTGAACACCCTCGCCGCCCGGCCGACGCCGGCCCGCAACTCCTCCGGTGCCCGCACCGGTCGGCGGGTCGCCGTCACCGTCGGCGCCGCGCTGGTGTTGCTGCTCACCGTACTGGCCAGCTTCGCGCTGGGCAGCCGGCAACTCGGAGTCGGCGCGGTCTGGCACGCCCTCGTCGCGCCGGACGGCAGCGACGCGAGCACCATCGTCCGGGAACTGCGGATGCCCCGTACCGCCCTCGGGCTCGCCGTCGGGCTCGCGCTCGCCGTGGCCGGCGTGCTGTTCCAGGCGCTCACCCGCAACCCGCTCGCCGAGCCGCGCATCCTCGGCATCAGCGCCGGCGCGTCGTTCGGCGTGGTGCTCGCCATCTCCGTCTTCGGCATCGGGACGCTCGCCGGGTACGTCTGGTTCGGCATCGCCGGCGCGTTCGCCGCCGGCCTGCTGGTCTTCGCCATCGCCAGCCGGGCCCGCGAGGGCGCGAGCCCGGTCACCCTCGCGCTGGTCGGCGCGGCGCTCGACGCCAGTCTCGCCTCCGGGGTGTACGCGCTACTCAGCATCGACGCCCGCACCTTCGAGGAGTACCGGTTCTGGGTGGTGGGCGGACTGGCCGGCCGGGACCTCGGCGTCACCGCCCAGGTGCTGCCGTTCGTCCTCGTCGGGCTGCTGCTCGCCGCGCTGGTGGCCCGGGGCCTGGACGCGCTGGCCCTCGGTGACGACGTGGCCCGTGGCCTGGGCCACCGCATCGGTCTGGTCCGCCTCGGCGGTGGAATCGCCGCCGTGCTGCTCACCGGCGCCGCGGTGGCCGCCGCCGGCCCGGTCGCCTTCGTCGGGCTGGCCGTGCCGCACCTCGCCCGCGCCCTGGTCGGCGCGGACCACCGCTGGACCCTCGCCGTCTCCGCCCTGCTCGGGCCCGCGCTGCTGCTCGGTGCCGACGTCGTCGGCCGACTCGTCGCCCCGCCCGGCGAGATACCCGCCGGCATCGTCACCGCCCTGATCGGCGCGCCGCTGCTGGCCGTGCTGGTCCGCCGCGCCCGAGTGGTGACCGCGTGACCCGCGCCGGTCAGTCGGTCTCCACACCCGCCGGCCCGGTTGACCGCGGCCCGACACGACTGCCGGGGCGGGCGCTGGTGCGGATCGGGCCGGTCAGCCTGCTGATCCGTCGCCGCGCGACGCTGGTCGCCGTCGTGCTGACCGTGCTCCTCCTGCTGGCCGTCGTGCTCAGCCTCTCGCTGGGCACCCCGTACGTCGCCCCGGCCGACGTGCTCCGGGCGCTCTCCGGTGCCGGCACGCCGTACGACCTCGTTGTTCTTGATCTTCGCCTGCCCCGGGTCGTGCTGGCGGCGGTGGCCGGCGCGGCCTTCGGCGTGGCCGGCACGCTGATCCAGAGCGTGGCGCGCAACCCCCTCGCCAGCCCGGACGTCATCGGCATCACCCAGGGTGCCGGCCTCGCCGCGACCGTGGCGTTGACCAGCGGCGCGGCGGCGGTGCTGGTGGCACCCAGCGCGCTGGTCGGCGGTCTGCTGGCGGCGGTGCTGCTGTTCGCCCTCGGTGCCCGGCACGGGCTGGCCGCGCAACGGTTCGTCCTCGCCGGGGTGGCGGTCGCGTTCGCGTTCCGGGCGCTGACCGAGGTGGTCATGCTCACCGCCGACCCGATCGACGGCCTGCGGGCGCAGATCTGGCTGATCGGCACCCTCGCCGGCAAGGGCTGGACCGAGGCGGCCTGGATCGCCGGCACACTCGCGGTGCTGCTGCCGGTGCTGGCCTGGGCCGGCTGGGCCCTGAACAGCACCGCCCTCGACGACGACACCGCGCGCGGCGTCGGGCTGCGCCCGGTGGCCCGCCGGATCGGCCTTGCCGGCACCGGCGTGCTCGTCGCCGCCATGGTCACCGCCCAGGTCGGCGCCGTCGACTTCGTGGCGCTCGTCGCACCGCAACTGGCCCGTCGACTGGTCCGCGCCGAACGGCCCCCGCTCGTCTGCGCCGCGCTGCTCGGCGCGCTCCTGCTGGTCCTCGCCGACCTGGCCGGCCGCCGACTGTTCGCGCCCACCCAACTGCCGGCGGGCGTGTTGACCGCCGCGATCGGCGGCCCGTACCTGATCTTCCTGTTGCTTCGTGGACGGCGACGGTCGTCGTGACGCCTGTGAGGAGTCCTGTGATGCTCTCCGCCCGCGATCTGGTCGTCGGCTACGACGAGCGGACCGTGCTCGACGGGCTGACCCTGGACCTGCCCACCGACGCGTTCACGGTGATCGTCGGCCCCAACGCCTGCGGCAAGTCCACCCTGCTGCGCACGATGGCCCGACTGCTCACCCCGCGACAGGGCGCCGTCCTGCTGGACGGCACCGCCATTCGTGACCTGCCCACCCGCGACGTGGCCCGCCGGCTCGGCGTCCTGCCGCAGAGCCCTCTGGTGCCCGAGGGCGTCACCGTGGCCGACCTGGTCGGACGCGGCCGGCAGCCGTACCAGCGGTGGTGGCGGCAGTGGTCGTCGTCCGACGCTGCGGCGGTCGACGAGGCGATGGCCCTGGCCGACGTGGCCGACCTCGCCGACCGGCCGGTGGACAGCCTCTCCGGTGGCCAGCGGCAACGGGTGTGGATCGCCATGACGCTCGCCCAGGACACCGAGGCGCTGCTGCTGGACGAGCCGACGACCTTCCTCGACCTGGCCCACCAGGTGGAGGTGCTGGACCTGCTGCACCGGCTCCGCACCGAGCGTGGCCGCACCGTGGTCGCCGTCCTGCACGACCTCAACCAGGCCGCCCGCTACGCCGACCACCTGGTCGCGATGCGCGCCGGCGCGGTGGTGGCCGCCGGCCCACCCCGGGAGATCCTCACCGCCGAGCTGGTCCGGGACGTCTTCGGGCTGGCCTGCGTCGTTGTGCCCTGCCCGGTGACCGGCGCACCCCTGGTGGTGCCCGCGCACACCGGCGGCCCGGCCCTTCCCGCCGCTCCCGGGTCCGCTGCCGCTGGCCCTGGCGTGGGCGGCTCGGCGGCTCCTGCCGCTGCTGCCGTGTCCGTTGCGGCTGCCGCTGGCCCTGGCGGCCCCGATTCGTCGACGGCGTCCGTACCGGACGCCCGATCCGCCGACGGTGACGCGGCCACCCCGCTCGCCGGCACGTACCCCTCGAAAGGACACTGATGCGTCGTCTCGTCGCCGCTCTCGCCGCGGCCGTCGCCCTCGGGGTCGGCCTCACCGCCTGCGGTGAGAGCGACCCGGTTGCCGGCTCCGCCACCGGGGAGACCCGGGAGATCACCCACGCCATGGGCACCACCAAGGTCCCGGCCGAGCCCAAGCGCGTCGTCGTGCTCGACACCGACAAGATCGACACGGCGCTCTCGTTGGGCATCACGCCCGTCGGCGCGGCCACCGCCGGCGAGGCCAAGAGTTGGCCCACCTACTTCGGCGCGGACAAGCTCGCCGGCATCAAGGAGGTCGGGGTACTCACCGAGCCCGACCTGGAGGCGATCAACGCCCTCAAGCCGGACCTGATCCTCGGTAGCAAGTTCCGCCAGGAGAAGTTCTACGACGAGCTGGCCGCCATCGCGCCGACCGTGTTCACCGACAAGGTGGGCATCACCTGGAAGGAGAACTTCCTCCTCGACGGCAAGGCGCTCGGCCGCGAGCAGCAGGCCAAGGACCTGCTCGGCGCGTACGAGAAGCGGGCCAAGGACTTCGGCGCGACCCTCGGCGACGCCGCCGCCCGCAAGGTGTCCATCGTGCGGTTCATTCCGGGCAACATCCGGGTGTACGGCCCGGACTCCTTCTCCGGCATCGTCATCGGTGACACCGGCCTGGGCCGCCCCGAGCGGCAGTTGCTCGCCAACAAGGAGGACAAGCGCTTCGACCTGGTCAGCCCCGAGCGGATCAACGAGGTCGACGGCGACGTCATCTTCGTGACGGCGTACGGCGACAAGGCCGCGGCCGAGCAGAGCAAGGTGGCCGGCGGAACCCTCTGGAAGGGCCTCGGCGCGGTCAAGGCCGGCAAGGCGTACCCGGTCTCCGACGAGATCTGGATGACCGGCATCGGCGTCGGCGCCGCCAACAAGATCCTCGACGACCTGGCCAAGTACCTCCCCGCCACCTGACCCACTCCGCGCTTCACCCAAGATCCGCGCAAGTTCGGGGAAACTGCTGCCTCGCGAGCCGTTCAAGCAGCAGCATCCCTGAAGTTGTGCGGATCTTGGTGCCGGTGCCGGTGCCGGTGCTGGTGCGTCTCGGGTCGGGTCAGCGGGAGCGGGAGCGCAGGGCTTGACGGAGTTCGTCGAGGAAGCCGTCGAAGTCCTCCCGAAGTCGTTTTGCGGTGACGTGCAGCACGATCCAATCCTCACCAAGCAGCCGATTGAGGCGACGGCGGTCGCGGTGGAGTTGTTCGGGATCGTCATGCCACAACCCGTCGTACTCGACGGCGACCTTGAGATGCGGCCATGCCAGATCGAGACGGGCCACGAACCTCCCATCGTGCTCGACTACGAACTGGGTGACCGGCGGCGGTATCCGGGCGAGCACGATTCGCACGCGAAGTCGGGACTCCGGTGTCGACTCCGAGCCCGCGTCGGCCAGATCGGCCACCCGCGTCATGCGTTTCCACTCTCGGTCGCCGACCCGCGCTCGGGCGTTTGCCCGCAGCGGCGCGAGCGCTACCAGATGTTTGTGGGCGAGCCGATCCACGATGGCAACTGCCTCCTCGGTCGGCAGCCACTGGGCCAGATCCCAGCAGGTGCGCGTCGGCGTGGTCAGCGGGATGCCCTGACGTCGGATGACGTCGACTTCGTCGATCGCGCCGGCATGAACGACGAGCCCTGACACCGGTCCGAACCGCTGGCCGGCGGGCACGAGCACATCGACGGGCTCGTTGTTGGCGACCGTCGTCGCGCCGTAGAGCGCTGCCGCGCTGCGTCCGGCGATCACCACACCCGGCGGTAGCACGAGTTGGGCAGCCGCGGCGCAACGGGTGCGGTGAGTGACGTCGAGTTGGGCGTCGGCATACACGTCCCGGAAGAGCGGGCGCCAGGCCGCGCTGCGTAGTTCCGCAGGGGTGAGCAGACCGTCGGCGACGGCGCGGGAACCGCGAAAGACGCGCCCCTGCAGTCTCGCCGGACGCCGTGGAGAAGCAGGCATGACGACACCCTGACGGCCAGGCGTGGCCGCCGACAGCCCCTGTGGATAACTCCCGCTGGGGGTGAACAGGCCAAGATCCGCGCAACTTCAGTGGTCTTGCTGCCTCCCGATCGCGGGAGGCAGCAGCATCCCTGATGTTGCGCGGATCTTGGCAAGCGCGGGCGGGCGCGCGGTTGAGGGTGGGCGCGGGTGGGCGGACGGTGGTGGGGGTGGGGGGTGGAGGGGTGTGGTTAGGCGGCGGTGGACCAGATGGCGCGGAAGGCGGCGGCTTCGCCGGCCAGCCAGAGTTCGATCTGTTCGGGCTTGGCGTCGGTGGGCATGCGGTGGGCCTGACCGCGCCGGACGTCGACCAGGACCGGCTCGGCGTGCGGGAGGACCGCGTCCATGTGGCGGGCCATCAGGTGCAGGGTGGCGAGCAACGATTCCTCGCTCGGCGGCGTTTCGTCGAAGTGCAGTCGGACGGCGTCGGCGTGACCGTCGGGGTGACGTACGCCGAAGTGGAGGTTGATCTTGACGGGTAGGTCGCCGAGCATGGCCAGGGCGTCGCGGGTCTGGGCCAGGTCGAGGGTGGCCGGATCGCCGAGGGAGTGCAGCCAGGCCGTGGCGCCGGGCACCAGGGCCTGGTAGAGCGGGCGCCAGCGCGGCTTGACCACGTCGACCACGCCGGCCAGGTGGGTGCCGCCGGTGTGGAAGGCGATGTCTGCCTTGAGCGCCTTCACGAACTGGCCGTGCGGGTTGAAGCCGGA
The DNA here is from genome assembly GCF_049841635.1 of Micromonospora sp. DT44. NCBI lineage: Bacteria > Bacillati > Actinomycetota > Actinomycetes > Micromonosporales > Micromonosporaceae > Micromonospora > Micromonospora sp. DT44. Next base: position 289,579 of record NZ_JBNCKS010000001.1, read on the forward strand.
ACGGCTGGCGCGCTGCTTGCGCAGACCGCCCACGAAGGTCGCCTTGGTGGGGCCGGTGCGGTCGACGTAGCGGGTGAAGCCGAGCAGGGTGGTGTAGGGCGTGAGGGGCGTGGAGGTGGGCGCGGTCACGGGCGTCCTCCCAGTCGTAATCCTGCAGGTCAGGATCTTTATTAGTACATACATTCTAATCGACGGGTCTGACATTGCCCAGTGAAGTTGGAGGGGTGGGACCACATCTGGCGACCGCGCGATTCGCCCGTTCGGTTGAGTGACGCGGGTCACCTTCGGAGCCTCGTCGCCGGTAGCATCTGCCCGGACTCGCCGGCCGTTCTCGCGCGGCGACATGCGTGCGGGAGCGCCCTTGTTCGCCGTCAGGGCGTCGCGCCGGCCGGGTCGATCCACTCCGGCTCACCTCATCGCAGGAGCGCCCGTGATCAATCCTCGATCGTGGCGACGGCGAGTACTGGCTGCCCTCGGGGCGGTGGTGGTCAGTCTCGCCGGAACGCTGGTCCTCATGCCCCCGGCGAACGCGGAGCCCTCGCCTGTCAGCGTCAATCACGAGGTGCGGTGCCAGGCCGACGGCACCTACCGGATCGAGTGGACCGTCCTCGCCGAGACCTCCTCGACCGACGCGACGCGCTACCGGTTCGTCAAGGTCGAGGTGTATCCGCAGGACTCCACCATCGACCCCATCGTCGCCAGCCCCGAGGGCGTCTTTCCGCACTCCCTCGGCAAGCCGGTGATCGGCACCCAGACCCTGCCGGGCACCGCCACCTATGCCGACCTGTCGGTGTGGGTGCAGTGGGACGACGGTTACTACGAGACGTTTGGCTATTCCGCCGGTGCCCAGCTCGACGGCAGGTGCGGGCAGCCGCCCAGAGATCCGACGGCCAGTTTCCGGCCACGGTGCGACGGCAGTGTGCTTGTCGACCTGGCCAATCCGTCCACCGGTCGGCCGGTCGAGCTGATGCTCTGGACCTCCCCCGATGTCTACTCGCGAACCGTCCGCCTGACGCCGGGGGCGACGGAGAAGGGCATCGTGGTTCCCCGGGGATACGACACCGTCGGGGTGAGCCTCGCGGGCGAGACGATCGGCTCGTACACCTGGGTCGATGACGGCCACTGCAACGTCCCGGACATCCGTGCCCGCTCGACCTGTGACGCGCTCGTCGTCGCGGTGTCGATGCCAAACAACGGGTACGCCCCGACCGTCGTCTTCGATCCCAACCACGGGCCCGAGCAGCGGCGCCTCGTCGGAACGGACACCACCGTCGAGGTGTCCTTCCCGGCGGTAGCCGGATTGGCCGTCGAGGTGCGGTCGGACGAGTTCGACCCGCAGACCACCCACCTGAAGGGTCCGTACCGGTGGGAGCGGCCGGCGGGTTGTGCCGACGGCGGGGGCGAGGGCGGCGGCCTGCCGGTGACCGGCCAGTCGATTGGCGGTGTGGTCGCCGGTGCGCTTCTGCTGCTGGTCGTGGGCGCGATCCTGGTGGTCGTGGCGCGTCGCCGTCGGCTCTGGTTCACCGTCTGACATCCGCCGGCTCGTCCGCCTGAGAGTGGGGGCAGTCGGCGAAGACGGCCGCCGCACCCGCCTGGCGAATGCAGCAGATTTGTCGGATTTATGGCGTTATTGTGCCTTGTGGTCATTGGTGAGGTGTCCAGGGTCGTCATCCCTGGCCGGGGCGGGGCGGTGCGGACCGTCCCGTCCGCCGACCCCGCCGCTCACCGGGACCGCTACCTGGACCTGTTGCGAACGCTCGCTCTGGGCCGCGTCGTGCTCTTCCACGTGACCGGTTGGGTCTGGCTGAGCCTGTTGGTGCCGGCGATGGGTCTGATGTTCGGCATCGCTGGCTCGCTGATGGCGGCGTCGCTGGACCGGCACGGTCCGTCGGCCGTGCTCCGGCGGCTGCGCCGGCTGCTGCTGCCGTTCTGGGTGTTCGGTGTGATCACCTTGGCGGTGCTCGCCGTCCGGTGGCGGCCACCGGGCGTGGCCGAATGGGTTGCACTGGGCTGGTGGATCCTGCCCCTGCGGGTGCCTCCCGTGGGCGGACCGTCCTGGGCCTGGGTCTTCCACATCGGGCTCTGGTACATCGTCACGCACCTCTGGCTGGTGCTGTTGTCACCCCTTCTGTTGCGGGTGTTCCGTCGCTGGCCGTGGCCCAGCATCGGGGTCGCCACCGCACTGCCGATCGGCTTGCACCTCGCCGGGGTGCGCACCGGATACTTCGTCGCCGCCTACCTGTCCTGCTGGCTGCTGGGCTTCGCCCACCGCGATCGGCTGCTGCATCGTGTGCCGTGCCGTTGGTACGGCTGCCTCGTCGCGGGTCTGGCCGTGGCCGGCGGAACCTGGGTCGTCACCGCCATGGTGGCCGGCGTGGCCGTCGACCTCAACCACGTCGCGGGTGGGACGACACTGTGGTCGATGGCCCTCGTCGCCGTGCTGTTGAGAGTGCGGCCCCGGCTCGTCGGCGGGGCGCCGCTGGGCGCCGTGCTGCGGGTCGTCAACGCCCGGGCGGTCACCATCTATCTCTGGCACGTTCCCGCCAGCCTCGGAATGTTCGTGCTGCTAGCGCCGGTGCTGCCGTACACCTCGGCGGTGTCGATCGTGCTGAGGCTGGCCGGAGTGTGCCTCCTGACCGCCGGGGCGGTGCTGCTGTTCGGCTGGATCGAGGACGTGGCCGCGCGCCGTCCCACGACTCTGCTCGGTTCCGGAGCGCCCGGCGGCGGACGATACCGCCACCGGGCGCGGCACCTCAGAGTTGACCGACGTCGGTGATCCGGACGACCGCCGCGCCGACCTCGTCCGAGGCCACCAGGTCGATCTCGGCGCTGATGCCCCAGTCGTGGTCGCCGTCCGGGTCGTCGAAGATCTGCCGGACGGTCCACTTCTCCCGGCCCTGCTCGATCATGAGCAGCGCCGGGCCGCGGGCGTCCGGACCGACCCCGATCGAGTCGTACGACTCGAAGTAGGGCGTCAGGGCGTCGGCCCATGCGTCGTAGTCCCAGCCGTCCTCGGCGTCCAACTCGGCGAGCAGGTCCCAGCGGCGCAGCGCGGCCAGCTCCACCCGACGGAACAGCGCGTTGCGCACCAGCACCCGGAACGCCCGCGCGTTGCGGGTCACCGCCGGTGGCCGGTCGGTCAGGGCGGCGTGCGCCTGGGCCACCTCGGCCACGTCGGACGGGTTGCGCAGCCGCTCCCACTCGTCGATCAGGCTGGAGTCGACCTGGCGGACCAGCTCGCCCAGCCACTCGATGAGGTCGATCAGCTCCTCGGTCTTGGCGTCCTCGGGGACGGTCTGGCGCAGCGTCTTGTACGCGTCGGCCAGGTAGCGCAGGACCAGGCCCTCCGAGCGGGTCAGCCCGTAGAACTGCACGTACTCGGTGAAGGTCATGGCCCGCTCGTACATGTCGCGGACGACGGCCTTGGGGGAGAGCTGGTGGTCGGCGACCCAGGGGTGACCCTGCCGGTACATCTCGTACGCGGCCTCCAGCAGCTCGGCGAGCGGCTTCGGGTGGGTCACCTCGTCGAGCAGTTCGAGGCGGGCCTCGTACTCGATGCCCTCGGCCTTCATCGCGGCGACCGCCTCGCCGCGCGCCTTGAACTGCTGCGCGGACAGGATCTGGCGGGGGTCGTCGAGGATCGACTCGATCACGCTCAGGACGTCGAGGGCGTACGACGGGGATTCGGCGTCGAGTAGCTCGATGGTGGCCAGGGCGAGGGGGGAGAGCGGCTGGTTGAGCGCGAAGTCGAGCTGGAGGTCGACGGTGAGCCGGATCCGGCGACCGGTCTCGTCCGGCTCGGGCAGCTCCTCGACGACCCCACCGGCCCGCAGCGCCCGGTAGATGGCGATGGCCCGGCGGATGTGCCGGCGCTGGGCGGCGGGCTCCTCGTGGTTGTCGGTGAGCAGGTGCCGCATGGCCGCGAACGCGTCGCCGGGTCGGCCGATGACGTTCAGCAGCATCGAGTGGCTGACCTGGAAGCTGGAGGTCAGCGGCTCCGGCTCGGCGTCGACGAGGCGGTCGAAGGTGGGCTGGCCCCAACCGATCGAGCCCTCCGGCGGCTTCTTGCGGACGACCTTGCGGCGCTTCTTCGGGTCGTCGCCGGCCTTGGCGAGGGCCTTCTCGTTGTCGATGACGTGCTCGGGAGCCTGCACGACGACCCGACCGATGGTGTCGTACCCGGCCCGGCCGGCCCGCCCGGCGATCTGGTGGAACTCACGGTTCTTGAGCAGACGGGTACGGACCCCGTCGTACTTGCTCAGGCCGGTGAACAGCACCGTGCGGATCGGCACGTTGATGCCGACACCGAGGGTGTCGGTGCCGCAGATGACCTTGAGCAGACCGGCCTGGGCCAGGGTCTCCACCAGGCGGCGGTACTTGGGCAGCATGCCGGCGTGGTGTACGCCGATGCCGTGCCGGACCAGCCGGGACAGCGTCTTGCCGAAGCCCGAGGTGAACCGAAAGGCACCGATCGCCTCGGCGATCATGTCCTTCTCGGCGCGGGTGCAGACGTTGACGCTCATCAGCGCCTGGGCGCGTTCCAGCGCGGCGGCCTGGGTGAAGTGCACCACGTACACCGGGGCCTGCTTGGTCTCCAGCAGCTCCTCGAGCGTCTCGTGCAGCGGCGTCATCGCGTACGAGAAGATGAGCGGGACCGGCCGCTCCGCCGTGCGCACGACGGCGGTGGGTCGCCCGGTGCGCCGGGTCAGGTCGTCGACGAAGCGGGTGGTGTCTCCCAGAGTGGCCGACATCAGGATGAACTGGGCCTGCGGCAGCTCGATGATCGGCACCTGCCACGCCCAGCCCCGGTCGGGCTCGGCGTAGAAGTGGAACTCATCCATGATCACCTGGCCGACGTCGGCCTTGGTGCCCTCGCGCAGGGCCAGGTTCGCCAGGATCTCCGCGGTGCAGCAGATGATCGGGGCGTCGGCGTTGACACTGGCGTCGCCGGTGAGCATGCCGACGTTCTCGGCGCCGAAGACCTCGCAGAGCGCGAAGAACTTCTCCGACACCAACGCCTTGATCGGCGCGGTGTAGAAGGTCGTCCGGCTGTCGGCGAGGGCGGCGAAGTGCGCGGCGATCGCCACCAGGCTCTTGCCCGAGCCGGTGGGCGTGTTCATGATCAGGTTGGCGCCGGAGACGATCTCGATGACCGCCTCCTCCTGGTGGGGGTAGAGGTCGAGACCGCGCTCCTTCGCCCAACTGGCGAACGCGTCGAAGAGGGTGTCGGGGTCGGCGCTTGTCGGCAGCGCGGCGGTGAGCGTCATAGCCTGTCCATGGTGCCTGGATCATGCCCTCCGGCGCCAACCGGCTCGCATTTCAGCGCCGCCGGAAGATCAGTCAGCGCCGCCGGTAGTGCAGTCAGCGCCGCCGGAAGATCAGATCGGCGACCGGGCGGCCCGCGGTGATCGCCCGTCGCTCGAACTTCGTCACCGGACGGTGCGCCGGGCGCGGCGCAAATCCTCCGTACGTGTCGACCAGCTCCGGGTCCGCGTCCAGGGTCTCCCGCATCGCCTCGGCGTACTCGGCCCAGTCGGTCGCGCAGTGCAGCACGCCGCCGGGGGCCAGCCGGGACCGCAGCAGCGCCACGTGCGCCGGCTGGATGATCCGCCGCTTGTGATGCCGGGCCTTCGGCCACGGATCCGGAAAGAACACGTGTACGGCGGCCAGCGCGCCCTCCGGCAGGCCGCTGACCAGCTCCAATGCGTCACCCCGAGCAACCCGGACATTCCCCAGGTCAGCGCGGTGCACCAGGTCGAGCAGGTTGGCGATTCCCGGCGTGTGCACCTCGACCGCCAGATAATCTCGGTCCGGGTCGGCGGCGGCCATCGCGGCCGTACTGTCGCCCATGCCCGAGCCGATCTCCAGCACCACCGGGGCCCGGCGGCCGAAGAGGGCGGCCAGGTCGACGGGCTCGCCCGACACGTCCAGGCCGTAGGAGGACCAGAGCCGGTCCAACGCGTCGGTCTGCCGGCTGCTCATCCGCCCCCGACGGGGGTGGAAGGTGCGGATCGGCCGGCCGGCGGGCGGGACGGTGGCGGGGTCAGGGTCGGTGATGGTCACAGCGCTTCGAGCGTACGCGACTTCGTCGGCGGATCGGATGTGATGTGCGACCGGGGATGAGAGGATCCGGTTGGTACGGCAGGCCGGGCGGTCCGCTGCCCGGCGCGGTCCGACGGCGTCGAGAGGGGGCATCGTGCGAGTGACCCGCGGCGGCGTGCTCCTGTCGGTGGCGACCATGCTCGCCATCCCCCTGCTGGCCACCGCTCCCGCGCTGGCGGCCCCGGCTGGGCTACCGGCCGCCCCCGCTGCCGTACCTGCCGGGCTGCTCTACGCCCTGCCGGTCGCCGCGCCCGCGCCGCAGCCCGGAGGCGTGCCGGGTGGCGCGCCGCAGCCCACTCCCGTGGTGGACGTCTTCGTCGAGGTGAGCCCCAGCACCGTGCAGCCCGGCTACCTGGTCGGCATCCGGGCCAGTTGCCGGGACAACTCGGTCGGCGCCACCGTCGTCTCGGACGCGTTCGGCGCTGTCGGCGTCCAACCGCAGCGCGGCGTGCTCACCGCCGCGCCGATGGTGCGCGAGCGCACCCGTCCCGGCAACTACCGGGTCAAGCTGGAGTGCCCGGACGGCGAGACGGCGTCGACCATGTTGCAGGTGGTCAAGAAGATGCCGTCCCCCCATCCGAGTCGAGGCCCGGCAACCGGCTTCGGTGGCAGTGCCGGGGGGATGACCGGCAGGCTGCTGCTGCCCAGTGGCGCGGCGCTCACCGTCGCCGGGCTGGTCATCGCCGTGATGGCCCTGCGTCGTCCCCGAGCCGCCGTGCGTCGCTGAGGCTGCCATGACGATTTTCCGCCCCACGCCGCCTCCGGCCGGTTCACGCCCGCCGTCGCCTGGTCGTCCTGCCTCGCCGCCGGCCGCTGCCCGCCAGCCGTTCGCCGGCCGCCCCGCCTCGCCACCCGACGACGTTCGGTTGCCCCTTGACGACGGATGGCCGGACTCCGACCGCCCGCCAGGTCCCGAGCGCTCGTCGCGGCCCCATCGCCCACCAGACCCCGACCGCCCGTCGGTGGCCGCGCGTCCGCCGACCGCCGTCGCCCTCCGTAATAGTCGTCCGTCGGGGCGCAGCCCCTGGTCCGTACCGTTGGCCGTGGTGTTGGTATTGGCCGGGGTCTTCGCCACCGGGGCGGGGCTGGGCCGTTCGGTCGGCCCGTTCGACCTGGCCCCGACCGGCGGTGACCGACCGGCCCGCAGCGAGTCGGTCGGGCTGTCGGCCAGTCGCCCGGTGCGCCTCTCGGTGCCGGCGATCAAGGTGACCGCGCCGGTGGCGCCCGTCGGGCAGGCGCGGGACGGTTCGATCGCCGTACCGCCGTTGGAGAAGCACAACGAGACCGGCTGGTACGACCGTGGGCCGACACCCGGTGAGCCAGGTCCGGCCGTCATCGTCGGGCACGTGGACACCAAGAGCGGCCCGTCGGTCTTCTACGACCTGGGCAAGCTGAAGCCCGGTGACCTGATCGAGGTGGCCCGGGCGGACCGGTCGACGGTGGTGTTCAAGGTCGACACAGTGGAGCACTTCCCAAAGGACCAGTTGCCCGCCGAACGCATCTACGGCCACGACGGCCCCGCCGGGCTGCGGTTGATCACCTGCGGCGGCCAGTTCATCGGCGGTCGCACCGGCTACGCCGACAACGTGATCGCCTTCGCCACGCTCGCGTCGTCCCGCAAGCCCTGACGCGGGGTTGATCCACGCCCGACTCTGACGAGGCCTAGGCTCGGCAGGGTCCGGAACTTGTCGAGATCGGGCCGGAACATGCCAGCGGCTAGCGGGACGTGACCGTCGCCGGCCTGCAGCTAGCAAATTCCGGCTGAAGTTGCACTCTCGCGACTGTTGGTGCCGCGCGACCACGCGCGTACGGTCATGACGGCGCAACGACCAGCCTCGTGAAGGGCTTAATGCGGTGAGGCTAATCATGGACGAGTCGGGAAATGGAAATCCTTCCCAACCGTTGATTGTCGGCGCGGTCGAATTGGGGCACGACGCCGACGATGTGGAGCAACGGATTCGGGATCTGTATAAGCGCTTGTGCGCCAAGAGCAGTTTCATCGGACATCCCGGTTTTGATGAATTCCGTAAGAACGGATTCCATAGCTCGACCGACCCACTGACGTGATCTCAACAAGAATCCGGTAGGTATCGGTATTCGAAATGGGTGAGGTGGAGAGCGGCGCGGACGATGTCGCCGACCTGCCGTGGGCTGG
>NZ_JBNCKS010000002.1:0-8808 GCF_049841635.1 Micromonospora sp. DT44
CGCCGGCAAAGCCGACTTCGGCACCGCCTGCATCACCTGCCCGCTACGCGGGCAGTGCACCGACTCCAAGACCGGCCGCAGCATCACGATCGGCCACCACGAAGCCCACCTCACCGCGGCCCGCACCCGCCAACAAGATCCCGGCTGGCAGGCCGACTACCGGGCCACCCGACCCAAAGTCGAACGCAAGATCGCCCACCTCATGCGCCGCCGCCACGGCGGACGACGCGCCCGAATGCGCGGCCGACACCGCATCGCCGCCGACTTCACACTCCTCGCCGCCGCGATCAACCTCACCAGACCCGCCACCCTCGGCCTCACCCACACCCGCCAACACGGCCGGACCCCCGGCCCCGCCTGAAGACCACAGGCCCCAACTGACCCCACCCGGCAAACACCCTGAACGGCCCACACCGCCACCCCAGCAACGGTTCCCGCACCCCACACCCTCGAGCCAACGCACCGAACCGACACCACCCACGCGATAACGGCGGTCGACCAGAACCCGGTCAACCGCCGTTTAACACCAGTCACCTAGGGTCTGTTCCGTGCGGGCGGTCGCAGGTTAAGTGAACGTTTGCGCCGGTCCTGCGCTCACCCAGACCCCGCCGCCGGAAAGTCCACTCCGGGGTGGCACGATTCACTTCCCGTTCACCGGGCAGTGTTCCGGGGGATATTCGACCGCCGACGCGGGAAGGATCGTGATGGTCGAGGTTGGCGTCCCCAAGGTCAGTGTCGTGGTGCCCGCGTACAACTGCGGCCCGCACATCGAGAAGCTGGTGGCCTCGCTGCTGAGCCAGTCGCTACCAGCCGACGAGTTCGAGGCGATCTTCGTCGACGACGGGTCGACCGATGGCACCGGCGCGCGGCTGGACCGGCTGGCCGCCAAGCACCCGCACATCCAGGTGGTGCACATCGAGAACTCCGGCTGGCCGTCGCGCCCGCGCAACATCGGCATCGAGCGGGCCCGAGGCGAGTACGTGTTCTTCGCCGACGACGACGACTGGTTCGCCGACCAGGCGCTGGAACGGCTCTACGACTGCGCGAAGAAGTACGACGCGGACCTGGTGATCGGGAAGATGGCCGGGCACGGGCGCGGTGTGCCCCGGGAGCTGTTCCGCAAGAACCGCTTCGACGCCACCCTGGAGAACGCACCGCTGATCGACAGCCTGACCTGTCACAAGCTGTTCCGCCGCGCCTTCCTCGACGAGCACAAGCTCCGGTTCCCGGAGGGCGGTAAGCGGCGGCTCGAGGACCATTCGCTCGTCGTACGCGCCTACTTCGCGTCCCGCCGCACCTGCGTGCTGTCCGACTACACCTGCTACCACCACACCCAGCGGCCCGATGCCAAGAACGTCACCGCGGCCCGGCTGGAGCCGGCGAGCTACTTCGCGAGCGTGCGCGACGCGCTCGACGTCGTCACCGCCCACACCGAGCCGGGGCCGCTGCGCGACCGGCTGCACCGGCGGTGGCTGCGCAACGAAATGCTCAACCGGCTGCGCGGCAAGCGGCTCCTGGACGCTCCCGAGGACTGGGTGGAGCAGGTCGCCGCCGAGGCCCAGAAGATCATCCAGGAGCGGTTCGCCCCCGGGGTCGCGGCTGGCCTGCCGCCGATGCAACGGGCCGTGGCGTACCTGGTCGAGCGGGGGCGGGTCGCGGAACTGCGGCGGCTGGCCAAGTGGGAGTCGGGCATCGCCGGGCACACCAGGATCGACGCGCTGGAGCCGGACGAGCACGCCGTCACGGTGAACGTGGCCGCCGAGCTGCGCTCCGCGCACCAGCCGATCGGCTTCCGCGCCGACGGCGAACGCGACGTGCTGGTGCTCCCGGTCGACGAGATCCCCTCCGACGTGCTCGACTCCACCGCGCAGGTCCGCAAGGCTCGCCTGGACGTGGTCGCCCGCCGCCGGGAGACCGGTGACGAGATCTTCCTGCCGGTGAAGTTCCAGGTCGAGCGGGTCGCCACGCCCGGCGGCGCCGACACCGTCCACCTGGTGCACCGCGCCACCACCACGATCGACTTCCGGGCCCTCAACGGCGGTCGTACGCGAGGTAGCTGGTTCCTCAAGGCACGGATCACCAACGCCGGATGGACCGAGGACGCGCGGCTGCCAGTGCTCTTCATCTGCCCGGCCGACGGCGCGACGCCGAGGATCCGGGACGAGCGGAAGGTCTGGAACTGGCTGCGGTCGGCGGTGGGGCGCCGGGTCCGTCGCTGACCCGACCGCTCGGGTCGTGGAGTGGCGGCCTCGACCGATCGGCGGTCGGCTGCGAAACTGTGTGCCGTCAGCGAGTGGGGGGTGTGGATGAGCAACGGCTGGGTGCTGCCCGACGAGGTGCTCCGGGACGCGCCGGCGTACGCGCCGCGTCCCGGTGAGCTCGCGGATCTGGAGCTGCTTCTGACCGGCGCGTACGCCCCCCTGACCGGCTTCATGACCCGTGCCGACCTGGTGTCGGTGAGTCGGCGCGGCCGGCTGGCCGACGGCACGCCGTGGCAGGTGCCGGTGACCCTGCAGGTGCCGGCCGCGCTGGCACAGGGCTTCGACCCGCGCGATGAGGCCCGTCGGGCGCTGGTGCTGACCGACGCCGAGGGCGCGCCGGCCGCCGCCCTTCACGTGACGGACGTCTGGCCGGTGCGCGAGGGCGTCGCGGGCCTGGGTGGCCCGCTCCGTCGGCTCGGCGACGGCGCCCAGGGCCCGTTCCAGCGGTTGCGACGCAGCCCCGAGGAGGTTCGGGCGCTGCTTCCCCCGGGCCGGGTGCTCGGAGTCATCGCCGACCGTCCGCTGCACCGGCCACAGCTGGCCCAGATCGCGCACGCCGCCCGTACCCTGGCCGCCCACCTGCTGGTGATGATTCCGGTCGGCGAGGGCGGTGTCGGTGGGCTCGCACCGGAGGCGCTGGTGCGTACGATCTTCGCCGCCCGAGACCGGATGCCCCCGGCCACCCTGGTGGCCGTGCCGCTGTCGCACCGCCGCGACGAGATCAGCGACGCGCTGCTGCGGGCCCGCGTCTCCGCCGCGTACGGGGTCACCCACCTGCTCTCGACCGGGGACATGCTCTCCGGCGCCGGGCTGCGGGTGCTGGTGCCGCGTGAGCTGGCGTACGACAACCGGGACGGGCAGTGGCGCTGGCGGGAGGACATCCCGCCGCGTAACCGGCGTCTCGCGCTCACCCAGGACGAGATCGACGACCTGCTCGACCGCGGCTTCCCCCTGCCCGAGTGGCACACCCCTCCGGCGGTCGCGAAGGAGTTGGCCCGGGCTCGGCCGCCGCGCCGGCACCGGGGGCTCGTGGTGTTCCTGACCGGCCTCTCCGGCTCCGGCAAGTCCACCATCGCCCGAGGGCTGGCGGACGCGTTGCGGGAGAACGGCGACCGGTCGGTGACCCTCCTCGACGGCGACGTGGTACGCCGCGAACTCTCCGCCGGGTTGAGCTTCAGCAAGACCGACCGGGACCTCAACGTCCGCCGGATCGGGTGGGTGGCGGCCGAGATCGCCCGGCACCACGGGATGGGCATCTGTTGCCCGATCGCTCCGTACGCGGCGGCCCGTGCGACGGCACGGGAGATGGCCCTGGCCGCCGGGGCGGGCTTCGTGCTGGTGCACGTCGCGACACCGCTCGAGGTGTGCGAGCAACGGGACCGCAAGGGCCTGTACGCGCGGGCCCGCGCCGGTCTGCTGACCGGGATGACCGGCATCGACGACCCGTACGAGGAGCCGACGGACGCGGACCTGGTGCTGGACACCTCCCGCGTGAGCATCGCGGAGGCGGTGCAGGCCGTACTGGATCACCTGACCGAGACCGGCTGGGTGGAGTTGAAGATCCAGTCCGCCTGACCGTCGCCCCACCCCCTTTCCTTCCGCCGGTTCCGGGCACGCGCTAGTGTTCATCTTTGTTGAAACACGTTCGACCGCGTGAGAGTACGTGGACCCTGGGAGGCACGGCGGATGCTCGCACGGCAGCGGCAGTCGGCCATCCTCGATCGGGTCCGCGCCACCGGCGGTGTCCGGGTGAGCGACCTGGCGACCGAGTTCGGCGTCTCCGACATGACCATCCGGCGCGATCTGGAGGCGCTGCACGAGCGCGGCCTGCTGGCCAAGGTGCACGGCGGAGCGACCGCGGCCGGCACCAGCTCGACCGACGAGCCGGGCTTCCACGCCAAGTCCGTTCAGCAGCTAGCGGAGAAGGCCGCCATCGCGGACCGGGCGGCGGCGCTGGTCCGGCCCGGCGCGGCGGTCGCCCTCTCCGCCGGCACCACCACCGCCGAACTGGCCCGCAGGCTGGTGGAGGTTCCCGGCCTGACCGTGGTGACCAACTCACTGCCGGTAGCCGAGATCCTGCACGCCGGCGGCCGGTCCGACCAGACGGTGGTGCTCACCGGCGGCGTGCGGACGCCGTCGGACGCGCTGGTCGGACCGCTCGCGGTCGGGGCCGTCCGCCGGCTGCACCTCGATCTGCTCTTCCTGGGCGTCCACGGCATCACCGAGCGGGCCGGCTTCACCACCCCGAACCTGATGGAAGCAGAGATCGACCGGGCGCTGGTCGCCGCAGCGGACCAGCTGGTGGTGCTCGCCGACCACACGAAGTGGGGCACGGTCGGCATCTCCTCGATCGTCGAGCTGGCGGCAGCCCACGTACTGGTCAGCGACGAGGCGTTGCCTCCGACCGCGCGACGGGTACTCGGCGAACAGGTGGGTCAACTGATCATGGTTAAGGCGACGAGGGCGGGCCGCGCGACGCGCACGCCGACAAGTGAGGAGACGGCGCCGTGAAGCGCACCGCGATCAACCTGGCCGATGGCCGGGAACTGATCTACTTCGACGAGAACGACGACGCCGTCCGCGACCAGCCGGACCGCCGTGACCTGCCGCCGCCGCCACCCGCGTCGCAACTGCGCTACGACCCGCTGACCGACGAGTGGGTGGCGGTGGCCGTGCACCGGCAGACCCGCATCTTCCTGCCACCGGCGAACGAGTGCCCGCTCGACCCGTCGGTGGGCGACCGACTGACCGAGATCCCCGCGCCCGACTACGACGTGGTGGTCTTCGAGAACCGGTTCCCGTCGCTGAGCGGCCGGGTCGCCGACGAGCCCGGCGAGATCACCCCGTTCACGTCGGTCCGGCCGGGCCTCGGGCGGTGCGAGGTGGTCTGCTTCACCTCGGACCACAACGCCTCCTTCGCCAGCCTCCCGCCGCGCCGCGTCCGCACGGTGCTGGACGCGCTCGCCGACCGGACCGAGGTGCTCGGCGAACTGCCCGGGGTGGAGCAGGTCTTCTGCTTCGAGAACCGGGGTGTCGAGATCGGCGTCACGCTGCACCACCCACACGGGCAGATCTACGCGTACCCCTTCGTGACGCCGCGCACCCGGGCGTTGCTGGCCGCGGCACGCCGGCACGCCAAGCGCACCGGCGGGGGCAACCTGTACGCGGACGTGCTGGCCGCCGAACGCGCAGCCGGCGACCGGGTCGTCACCGAGAACGAGCACTGGACGGCGTTCGTGCCGGCGGCGGCCCGCTGGCCGTTCGAGGTGCACGTCGCGCCACGGCGCGTGGTGCCGGACATCCCGGCCCTCGACGACAGCGAGCGGGACGCCTTCGGGCCGCTCTACCTGGATCTGCTGCGCCGCTTCGACGGGCTGTTCGACATGCCGATGCCCTACATCGCGGCGTGGCACCAGGCGCCCGTGCGCATCGACCGCGAACTGGGCCACCTGCACCTTCAGCTGTTCAGCATCCGGCGGGCCAAGGACAAGCTGAAGTACCTGGCCGGTTCCGAGTCGGGGATGGGCGTCTTCATCAACGACATCTCCCCCGAACGCGCCGCCGAACTGCTCCGCGCCGCCTGACCGGGCCCGTCGGCCGCCTGCTCAACCGTGAGGGCCGGGCGCCCTGCTCGACCGTGAGGGCGGGGGGCGGGGGCCCTGCTCGACCGTGAGGGCCGGGGGCCCTGCTCGACCGTGAGGGGCCGGGAAACAGGGCGCGGGGGGCCCGGGACAGGGCCCCCCGCAGGGAAGGGACGGCTGGCTGTGCGCGACACAGCCGGGAAGGCTGGCAGATCGGCACGCAGACCGCGGTCGACCTCGGTCAACCTTCTGGACGCGACTGGCATCTCGTCCACCCTGGTCAACGAGGCGCGCCGGGCCGGAGTGACGCCGCACGCGTGTCGCCCGCCGGACACAGCGGAGCCCGCCGGCGGGTGCCGACGGGCTCCGGTGCTGGTGCTGTCGAATCAGGCGGAGAGCCGGCGGGCCAGGTTCTCGTCGAGCGCGTTCATGAACTCGTCGGTGGTTAGCCACGGGGCGTCGCGCGAGATGAGCAGCGCGAGGTCCTTGGTCATCTGGCCGCCCTCGACGGTGTCGATGATGACCTGCTCCAGGGTGTTGGCGAACTCGGTGACCGCCGGGGTGCCGTCCAGCTTGCCCCGGTGGGCCAGGCCCCGGGTCCAGGCGTAGATCGACGCGATCGGGTTCGTCGAGGTCTTCTCGCCCTTCTGGTACTGCCGGTAGTGCCGGGTGACCGTGCCGTGCGCCGCCTCGGCCTCGACGGTACGACCGTCCGGGGAGAGCAGCACCGAGGTCATCAGGCCCAGCGAGCCGAAGCCCTGCGCGACGGTGTCGGACTGAACGTCACCGTCGTAGTTCTTGCAGGCCCAGACGTACCCGCCCTCCCACTTGAGCGCGGCGGCGACCATGTCGTCGATGAGCCGGTGCTCGTAGGTCAGGCCAGCGGCGTCGAACTCCGCCTTGAACTCGGACTCGAACACCTCGGCGAAGATGTCCTTGAACCGGCCGTCGTACGCCTTGAGGATGGTGTTCTTGGTCGACATGTAGACCGGGTAGTTGCGGTCCAGGCCGTACCGGAACGAGGCGCGGGCGAAGTCCCGGATCGACTCGTCGTAGTTGTACATGCCCATGGCGATGCCGCCGCCGGGGAAGTTGGCGACCTCCATCTCCATCGGCGTGCCGCCGTCGGCCGGCGTGTAGGTGATGGTCACCGTGCCCGGGCCGGGGACGACGAAGTCGGTGGCCTTGTACTGGTCACCGTGGGCGTGCCGGCCGATGATGATCGGCTTGGTCCAGCCGGGGACCAGGCGCGGCACGTTGGACATGATGATCGGCTCACGGAAGACGACGCCGCCGAGGATGTTGCGGATGGTGCCGTTGGGCGACCGCCACATCTTCTTCAGGCCGAACTCCTCGACCCGGGCCTCGTCCGGGGTGATGGTCGCGCACTTGACGCCGACGCCGTGCTCCTTGATGGCGTTGGCGGCGTCAATGGTGACCTGGTCGTCGGTCTCGTCGCGGTACTGGATCGACAGGTCGTAGTAGTGCAGGTCGACGTCGAGGTAGGGCAGGATCAGCTGCTCGCGGATCTGCTTCCAGATGATCCGGGTCATCTCGTCGCCGTCGAGCTCCACGACCGGGTTGTTTACCTTGATCTTCGCCATCGGCCGGCGCTCCTCTCGGGGGACACGTGCTCAAGCAGTACGAGCGTACTGCAATTGGGCCGGCAGCCCCCAGCCGGCCTCGGCCGACCGGTGAAACTGGGGCTGCACGGCACAGCAGTTCCCTGACACGATCGCGCGATGCCACTGAGCCGCACTCTCGGGTCTATCACGATCACCGCGCTCACCGACGGAGAGGGCGCGTTCTTCCAGCCCCGCGACGAGGCATTTCCGCACGCCACGGCCGCGCACTGGGCGGAAGCCGACCGCCGCGACCCCGGTTCGGTCACCGCGGACGGCCAATGGTGGCTGCCGTTCCGCAGCTTCGCGATGCGCTCCGGCGACGGACCGGTGACCCTGGTCGACGCCGGAATCGGCCCGACCGACGCGCCCGCCGCGAGCTGGGCGCCGGTGCCCGGCCGGCTACCCGCCGAACTGGCCGCCGCCGGCATCGACCCCACCGACGTCGAAACGGTCGTACTGACCCACCTGCACAGCGACCACATCGGCTGGGCGGTCACCGGCACACCCGGCCGGCCGTACTTCCCGAACGCGAGCTACCTGCTACAGCGCGCCGAGGTGAACGCCGCCGAGGCGCTCAACCCCGAACTGCCGGCCGGCCTGATCGCGCCGCTGCGCGCCGCCGGCCAGCTCCGGGTGGTCGACGGCGAGACAGACCTCACCCCGGGGGTACGACTGCTGTCCACCCCCGGACACACCCCCGGCCACCAGTCGGTGCTCGTGACGGTGGCCGACGAGCGCCTGCTGATCACCGGCGATCTCCTGGTCCACACGGTGCAACTGGTCGACCCCACGCTGGCGTACGCCCACGAGGAAGACCCCGACGAAGCCCGCCGCTCCCGGGAAACCACCCTGACCACGGCAAACCCCACCCTGCTGGCCACCCCCCACCTAACCACCCCCTTCACCCCCCACCCCTAACCCACCCCAGCCAGGCCCTCCCCCGCCCACCCGGCCCACCCGGCCTAGCCGGCCCACCCGGCCCACCCGGCCCACCCCTGTTGATCATGAAGTTATTGCCTCCTCACCCGGCGTGTCCGGGCAATAACTTCATGATCGACGCCGGGATCGGGGCGCCGACCCGGCGGCGACGCCGGTGATCAAGGTCGACGCGTGGATCGGGGCGCCGACCCGGCGGCGACCGCGGTGATCAAGAGGTTTGCGTCAGAAATCGGGGTTTTGGTGACGCAAACCTCTTGATCACCGGGTTAGGGCGGGCGCGGGGCCGGGATGTGGGGCCAGACCGGGACCCGGACGGCGGGGCCAGACCGGACGGCGGGACCCGAACGGGACAGCAAAGAGCAAGACCGGGGACGGCGAGGCCAGACCGGGACGGCGAGGCCA